>NZ_RCNZ01000104.1:84260-176175 GCF_004307525.1 Pseudomonas sp. Sample_21
AACCCTGTGGCGAGGGGATTCATCCCCGCTGGACTGCGAAGCAGTCCCAAAACCACAAGACTCGCAGTGAAAAGAACCCTGTGGCGAGGGGATTCATCCCCGCTGGACTGCGAAGCAGTCCCAAAACCATCCACCCCGGTTTCCCGATCCAAACCACACTTCCCGGATCTACGACTACTGCACAGCCAGTCAACGCTAAATCCCCTCACCACAAAGTTCTCATTCCGTCCTGAGTTCATGGGAATTTCTGCCCTGCGCCCGTGCCCAATCCGCTAGTCTTGCTGAACCCTGGAAGGAGCCGTCCAATGTTTGAATCCGCTGAAATCGGTCACGCCATCGACAAAGACACTTATGAGGCGGCGGTCCCTGCGCTGCGTGAAGCCTTGCTGGAAGCGCAGTTCGAGTTGCAGCAGCAGAAACGCTTTCCGGTGATCATCCTGATCAACGGCATCGAAGGGGCGGGCAAGGGCGAGACGGTCAAGCTGCTCAATGAATGGATGGATCCGCGCCTGATCGAAGTGCGCACCTTCGACCAGCAAACCGATGAAGAACTGGCGCGGCCACCCGCCTGGCGCTACTGGCGCATGCTGCCGGCCAAGGGGCGGATGGGCGTGTTCTTCGGCAACTGGTACAGCCAGATGCTCCAGGGCCGGGTGCACGGACTGTTCAAGGATCCGCGTCTGGATCAGGCCATCGCTGGCGCCGAGCGTCTGGAAAAAATGCTCTGCGATGAAGGCGCGCTGATCTTCAAGTTCTGGTTTCACCTGTCCAAGAAGCAGATGAAAGCGCGGCTAAAATCGCTGGCCGACGACCCGCTGCACAGTTGGCGCATCAGCCCGTTGGACTGGCAGCAGTCGCAGACCTACGACAAGTTCGTCAAATACGGCGAGCGGGTGTTGCGCCGCACCAGCCGCGATTACGCGCCGTGGCATGTCATCGAAGGCGTCGATGCCAATTACCGCAGCCTGGCGGTGGGCAAGATTCTCCTCGAAGGCCTGCAAAGTGCGCTCAAGCGTGCCGACGTCAATCCCCACGAAGTCAGTGCCGCGCCGCTGGGCACGCCGGTCGATCAGTTGAACCTGCTCGACAGCCTCGACCTGACCCAGCGTCTGGACAAGAAAGACTATGAAGAACAACTGATCACCGAACAGGCGCGTCTATCCGGGCTGATGCGCGACAAACGCATGCGCCGCCATGCGCTGGTCGCGGTGTTCGAGGGTAACGACGCGGCGGGCAAGGGCGGGGCGATTCGCCGCGTGGCAGCCGCGCTCGATCCGCGTCAGTACAGCATCGTCCCGATCGCCGCGCCCACCGAAGAAGAGCGCGCGCAACCGTATTTGTGGCGGTTCTGGCGGCACATTCCAGCGCGGGGCAAATTCACCGTGTTCGACCGCTCCTGGTACGGGCGGGTGCTGGTCGAGCGGATCGAAGGCTTCTGCACCCCGGCCGACTGGCTGCGCGCCTACGGCGAAATCAACGACTTCGAAGAGCAACTGGCCGATGCCGGCGTCATCGTCGTCAAGTTCTGGCTGGCGATCGACAAGGACACGCAGATGGAGCGCTTTCAGGAGCGCGAAGAGATTTCCTTCAAGCGCTTCAAGATTACCGAGGACGACTGGCGCAACCGGGAAAAGTGGGACGACTATCGCCGGGCGGTCGGCGACATGGTCGATCGCACCAGCACCGAGATCGCGCCGTGGACGCTGGTCGAGGCCAATGACAAACGCTGGGCGCGGGTGAAAGTGTTGCGCACCATCAACCGCGCGCTGGAAGACGCGTTCGAGAAATCCGACAAGAAGGCCAAAAAGCACAAGGACTGAGGCGATGGCCGCGCATACGCCGGGTGAATGATCCTCGCGGTCGGCAAGAAGGTGGACTTATGCTCAGGTCCACTCTCAACCGACAACAACAATGAGGTATGCCATGCGTGAAGTGGTGATCGTCGACAGCGTGCGGACCGGCCTGGCCAAATCCTTTCGCGGCAAGTTCAACCAGACCCGCCCCGATGACATGGCGGCCCACTGCGTCAATGCGCTGCTGACCCGCAACGATATCGACCCGGCCAGCGTCGAGGACTGCATCGTCGGCGCCGGCTCCAACGAGGGCGCGCAGGGCTACAACATCGGGCGCAACGTCGCGGTGCTTTCGCGCCTGGGCACCGGCACCGCCGGCATGACCCTCAACCGTTTCTGTTCCTCGGGCTTGCAGGCGATTGCGATTGCCGCCAACCAGATCGCCTCCGGTTGCAGCGACATCATCGTTGCTGGCGGCGTCGAGTCGATCAGCCTGACCCTGAAAAGCGTCAACACCGATCACCTGATCAACCCGCTGCTCAAGCAACAGACTCCCGGCATCTACTACACCATGGGCCAGACCGCCGAAGTGGTGGCGCGCCGTTACGGCGTCAGCCGCGAGGCCCAGGATCGCTATGCGCTGCAAAGCCAGATCCGCACGGCCCAGGCCCAGGCTGCGGGTTTGTTCGATGATGAAATCGTGCCGATGGCGGTGAAATACCGGGTCGAGGATAAGAACAGCGGCGAAGTGCAGATTGTCGACGGCGTCGTCGAGCGCGACGACTGCAACCGCCCGGACACCACCTACGAAAGCCTTGCCGGTTTGAAACCGGTGTTCGCCGACGACGGTTCGGTGACGGCGGGCAATTCCTCGCAGCTGTCCGACGGTGCCTCGATGACACTGGTGATGAGCCTGGACAAAGCCTTGGAACTGGGGCTCAAGCCGAAAGCGTTTTTCCGTGGCTTCACCGTCGCCGGCTGCGAGCCGGACGAAATGGGCATCGGCCCGGTGTTCTCGGTGCCGAAACTGCTCAAGGCCAAGGGCCTGCAGGTGGCGGATATCGATCTGTGGGAATTGAACGAGGCGTTCGCTTCGCAGTGCCTGTACAGCCGCGACCGGCTGGAGATCGACAACGACAAATACAACGTCAACGGCGGCTCGATTTCCATCGGCCACCCGTTCGGTATGACCGGCTCGCGTCAGGTCGGGCATCTGATCCGGGAATTGCAGCGACGCAATTTGCGCTACGGCATCGTCACCATGTGCGTGGGTGGCGGGATGGGGGCGAGTGGGTTGTTTGAGGCGGTGCGCTAAAGGATTGGTTGCCTGTTCAGGCCCCTTCGCGAGCAGGCTCGCTCCCACAGGTTCAGGGTGTACATAATTTCAATGTTCACCAAAATCCTGTGGGAGCGAGCCTGCTCGCGAAGGCAGCGCCACGGTTCAGCGGCTGGAACCCTGCCGCTGCATCCGCGCTATATAAGCCTGAATCTCCCGCTCGATCACCTGACTGTCATACGGCCCTTCGAGGGTATTTTCCCGGGTGCTGAAATACAGCTCGCCATTGACCCGACACACGCGGTCGCTGCGAAAACGGGTGGCGGGGGCGCTGTCCTCGGCGCGCATGGCGTACATGTCGGTCTCCCTGATCAATGCGTTGAAAAGTCTGCAATCAGCTTATGCCTGAAGCACTTGGCGCGCCTGCCCGGCCGATCAACGGCGGCGCGCCGGTTTACTGCTGCGACCTGCACAGTTTCATTCGCGGCCTGCCGGTAACTGTCCCTGTGTTGTGCGCAGCCGGACGCCTAGAATGAGTGTTCTTGTCAGCAGGCTTTTGGGGTTCGCATGCACATTTCATCAGGGCGCTGGGTGTACGGACTGTTCCTGGCGCTGCTGACCGCGTTTCTGTGGGGCATCCTACCGATCAAGCTCAAACAGGTATTGCAGGTGATGGACCCGGTCACGGTGACCTGGTTTCGCCTGATGGTGTCCGGTGGCTGCCTGTTCATCTATCTGGCGTCGGTCAAGCGCCTGCCAAGGCGCAAGGTGCTCGGGCCCAAGGGTGGTTGGCTGGTGCTGATGGCGGTACTGGGGCTGGTCGGCAATTACGTGCTGTACCTGATGGGCCTCAACCTGCTCAGCCCCGGCACCGCGCAATTGGTGGTGCAAATGGGGCCGATCATGCTGCTGATCGCCAGCCTGTTCGTGTTCAAGGAGCGCTTCAGCATCGGCCAGGGCATCGGCCTGCTGGTGTTGCTGGTCGGCTTTGGTCTGTTCTTCAATCAGCGCCTGGCCGAGCTGCTGACCTCGCTGTCTGATTACACAGCCGGCGTGCTCTTGGTGCTGCTGGCGTCGACGGTCTGGACCTTCTATGCGCTGGGCCAGAAGCAATTGCTCACGGTGTGGAATTCGTTGCAGGTGATGATGGTGATCTATCTGTTCTGCGGGCTATTGCTGACGCCGTGGGTGCATCCGCTGGAAGCGCTCAACCTGAGCCCGTTGCAGGGCTGGCTGCTATTGGCGTGCTGCATGAACACCTTGATCGCCTACGGCGCATTCGCCGAAGCACTGGCGCACTGGGAAGCATCGCGGGTCAGCGCAACATTGGCAATCACGCCGCTGGTGACGTTTGTGGCGGTGGCGATTGCGGCGCGGATCTGGCCGGACTATGTGCATGCCGAGCAGATCAATGCGCTGGGCTATGGCGGGGCGGTGCTGGTGGTGCTGGGTTCGGCGCTGGTGGCGTTGGGGCCGTCGTTGATTGCCGGCCTCAAGGCGCGGCGGGCCAGGGTTGTGCCTGGCTGAAGATCGGCGGGGCCTGAATTCGCGAGCAGGCTCGCTCCCACTTTGCAATGCAATTTTCCTGTGGGAGCGAGCCTGCTCGCGAAGACGGATTTTCAGGCGCTAAATGACTCAGCCCTTGGCGCCAGCCTCGATCATGTTTTCCGGCCGCACCCAAGCGTCGAACTCTTCATCCGTCAGATAACCCAGCTGCAACGCCGCCTCACGCAAAGTCAGCCCTTCGCTGTAGGCCTTCTTGGCGATCTCCGCCGACTTGTCATAACCGATGTGCGGGTTCAGCGCGGTCACCAGCATCAATCCACGTTCCAGATGCTTGGCCATGACCTCGGCATCCGGTTCGAGGCCGGCGATGCAGTGCTGCTGGAAGTTGCTGCAGCCATCACCAAGCAGACGGATCGATTGCAGCAGGTTGTGGATGATCACCGGTTTGAACACGTTCAGCTGCAAGTGCCCCTGACTGGCGGCAAAACCGATCGCCACGTCATTGCCGAGCACTTGGCAGGCGAGCATCGACAGCGCTTCGCACTGGGTCGGGTTGACCTTGCCGGGCATGATCGAGCTGCCCGGTTCGTTGGCCGGCAGCTTCACTTCAGCGAAACCTGCGCGAGGACCTGAGCCCAGCAGACGCAGGTCGTTGGCGATCTTCATCAAGGCCACGGCGAGGGTTTTCAGTGCACCCGACAGCGTTACCAACGGTTCATGACCGGCCAGCGCGGCGAACTTGTTCGGCGCGGTGACGAACGGCAAACCGGACAGTGCTGCGAGTTCGGCGGCAATCGCCTCACCGAAACCGTGTGGTGAATTCAAACCGGTACCAACGGCGGTGCCGCCCTGAGCCAGTTCGCAGACTGCCGGCAGCGCGGCACGAATCGCGCGCTCGGCGTAATCCAGTTGCGCGATGAAACCGGACAGTTCCTGACCGAAGGTGATCGGCGTCGCGTCCATCATGTGCGTGCGCCCGGTCTTCACCAGTTTCATGTGCCGCGCCGCCAGTTCGGCAAGGCCGCCGGACAGCTCGGCAATCGCCGGCAGCAGTTGTTCCTGCACCGCTTTGGCGGTGGCGATGCTCATGGCAGTGGGGAAGCAGTCGTTGGAACTTTGCGAGCGGTTGACGTGATCGTTCGGGTGCACCGGCGACTTGCCGCCGCGCGGGTTGCCGGCCAGTTCGTTGGCGCGACCGGCGATCACTTCGTTGACGTTCATGTTGCTCTGGGTACCGCTGCCGGTCTGCCAGACCACCAGCGGGAACTGCTCGTCATGCTCGCCGGCGAGCACTTCATCGGCGGCCTGTTCGATCAGGCGGGCGATGTCGGCAGGCAGGTCACCGTTGCGGTCGTTGACCCGTGCGGCGGCTTTCTTGATCAGGGCCAGGGCGTGCAGCACCGGTAGCGGCATGCGTTCCTGACCGATGGCGAAGTTGATCAGCGAGCGTTGCGTCTGAGCACCCCAGTAAGCGTCGTCCGGGACCTCGATCTGGCCCAGGCTGTCGGTTTCGATACGGCTCATCGTGCACACTCCTGTTGGTCTGTTGGCGCAATTTAGGCCGGCGTCGGCCCGGGTGGTTCCATCGGCTCGATTGTTGACCGCAAAACCCCGCCAATCAAGCGCGGCAAGGGCCGGGGGTTGAGCCACAGCGATTGTTAGGCGCAGAATGGTCGCCCTTGGGGTTCGACCTCGCTTTGCTTAAAGGAAACTCGATGACTCGTCTTCGCGCCATCTGTACCGCGGTTGCACTGGTTTGCGCCAGCGGCCAGGTGCTTGCCGATACCGCCAGCCACAACGCCAGTGCCGAAGCTTTCCTGACGCTGGCTCACGCTGACAAGCTGGGTACCCCGGTGTACATGCAAGTGCAGCAAATGTTCGCCCAGCGCTTTGAACAGACCAAAGCCCCTGAGTCGAAGAAAGCCGTGCTCGAAACCTACCAGGCCAAGGCCAACGCCGCGCTGGACCAGGCCATCGGCTGGAACAAGCTCAAGCCCGACATGGTCAAGCTCTACACCAGCAACTTCAGCGAATCCGAGCTTAAAGATCTGGTTGCCTTCTACCAGTCGCCACTGGGCAAGAAAGTCCTGGAAAAAATGCCGCAGCTGACCCAGCAATCGGCGCAGATGACCCAGGGCAAACTGGAAAGCGCGGTGCCAGTGGTCAACAAGCTGCTCGACGACATGACCAAAGAGCTGACCCCGGCCGCGGCGCCAGCCAAGAAGAAGTAAGCGGAGTTCGTGATGACCATGCAACAACGCATCGAATCGACGCTGGCCCTGTTGCAGCCTGAGCACCTGCAAGTGCTGGACGAAAGCCACATGCACAGTCGCGGGTCACAGACCCACTACAAAGCGGTGGTGGTCAGCGCGCAGTTCGAAGGCCTGAACCGGGTCAAGCGCCACCAGAAAGTCTACGGCACGCTCGGCGAGCTGATGGGCGAGTTCCATGCGTTGGCGCTGCACACCTACACCCCGCAGGAATGGGCAGAGATCGACGGCGCCCCGGCGTCGCCGACCTGTGCGGGAGGAAGCAAGCTGTAAGCTGCAAGCTTCAAGCTGCAAGTTAAAAGCGGATCATCTTGCCGCTTGAAGCTTGAAGCTTGAAGCTTGAAGCTTGAAGCTTGAAGCTGCTTTTTTGCTAGAATCCCGACGCGCCGCTTAGCCGGCGCGTTTTTTTTTGAATCCGGTTCACCCTTTGCGAGGGTAGCCACCTGGAGAAATACCCATGACACAACCGATTGTCGTGGCGGCACTGTACAAGTTCGTCACCCTCGAAGATTACGTAGACCTGCGCGAGCCACTGCTGCAAGCGATGGTCGACAACGGCATCAAAGGCACTCTGCTGATCGCCGAAGAAGGCATCAACGGCACGGTTTCCGGCAGCCGCGAAGGTATCGACGGCCTGCTCGCCTGGCTCAAGAACGATCCACGCATGGTCGACATCGATCACAAGGAATCGTACTGCGATGAGCAGCCGTTCTATCGCACCAAGGTCAAGCTGAAGAAAGAGATCGTCACCCTCGGCGTTGAAGGCGTTGACCCGAACAAGAAGGTCGGCACTTACGTCGAGCCGCAGGACTGGAACGCGCTGATCAGCGACCCGGAAGTGCTGCTGATCGACACGCGCAACGATTACGAAGTGTCGATCGGCACCTTCGAAGGCGCCATCGATCCGAAAACCACCAGTTTTCGCGAGTTTCCCGATTACATCAAAGAACACTTCGACCCGGCCGTGCACAAGAAGGTCGCGATGTTCTGCACCGGCGGCATTCGCTGCGAGAAAGCCTCGAGCTATATGCTCGGCGAAGGTTTCGAAGAGGTTTACCACCTCAAGGGCGGCATCCTGAAGTACCTCGAAGAGGTGCCGCAGGAAGAAACCAAGTGGCGCGGCGACTGCTTCGTCTTCGACAACCGCGTGACCGTGCGTCACGACCTGACGGAAGGCGACTACGATCAATGTCATGCCTGCCGCACGCCGGTCAGCGTTGAAGATCGCGCCTCCGAGCACTACGTCGCCGGCATCAGTTGCCCGCACTGCTGGGACAAGCTCAGCGAGAAAACCCGGCGCAGCGCCATCGATCGGCAAAAGCAGATCGAACTGGCCAAGGCACGCAATCAGCCGCACCCGATCGGCTACAACTATAAGCAAGCATCCACCGAGGCTTAACCATGTCTGCGCGCCTGCTCTATGTGATGGATCCGATGTGTTCATGGTGCTGGGGTTTTGCTCCGGTGGCCAAGGCACTGGTCGAGCAGGCGCAGGCAGCCGGGGTCGAACTGCATCTGGTGGTCGGCGGTTTGCGCACCGGCAGTGGCTCGGCGCTGGAGCCGACCACGCGGCGCTACATTCTCGAGCACTGGCAAGCGGTCACCGAGGCCACCGGCCAGCCGTTCAAGTTCGACGGCGCGCTGCCCGACGGTTTTGTCTACGACACCGAGCCTGCCTGTCGCGCGATTGTCACCGCGCGCAGTCTGGCGCCGGATTGCGCGTGGACACTGGTCGGGTTGATCCAGCAGGCGTTTTACGCCGAAGGTCGCGATGTCACTCAGGCCAGCGTGCTGGTCGAACTGGCAGAGCAGGCCGGTGTGCCGCGTATCGAATTCGCCGCGTTGTTCGATCATGCCGATCAGCACAAGGCGACCCAGGCCGATTTCACCTGGGTCCAGGATCTGGGCATCGCCGGTTTTCCGACCCTGCTGGCCGAGCGCAACGGGCAACTGGCGCTGCTGACCAACGGCTATCAACCGCTCAGCGAGCTTTCGCCGTTGCTCGGCCGCTGGCTGGAGCGCGCGGCCTGTGTCTGACCGTGCCGATGACACGCCAGCCGTAGAGCGTGTCGACCGGCTGAGCTGGGCTGAAGTCCGGCGTCTGGCACTGCATCACAAGAAATCCCTGTGGATCGCCAACGGCGTGGCCGTGCTGGCGACGCTGTGCAGCGTGCCGATCCCGTTGCTGCTGCCGTTGCTGGTCGACGAAGTGCTGCTCGGCCACGGCGATGCCGCGCTGAAAGTCATGAACCATTTTCTGCCGAGCATGTGGCAGCAGGCGGCGGGTTATATCGGCCTGATGCTGGTGGTGACCCTGACTTTGCGTTGCAGCGCCCTGTGTTTTGGCGTGTTGCAGTCGCGGCTGTTCGCGCGCTTGGCCAAGGACATCGTCTACCGCATTCGCGTACGCCTGATCGAGCGGCTCAAGCGCATTTCCCTCGGCGAATACGAAAGCCTCGGCAGCGGCACGGTGACCACGCACCTGGTCACAGATCTGGATACCCTCGACAAATTCGTCGGCGAAACCCTCAGCCGCTTCCTCGTCGCGATGCTGACCCTGGTCGGCACCGCCAGCATCCTCATGTGGATGCACTGGAAGCTGGCGCTGCTGATCCTGCTGTTCAACCCGTTGGTGATCTACGCCACCGTGCAGTTGGGCAAGCGCGTCAAGCATCTGAAGAAGCTGGAGAACGACAGCACCTCGCGCTTCACTCAGGCGCTGAGCGAAACTCTCGATGCGATTCAGGAAGTGCGCGCGGGCAATCGTCAGGGCTATTTCCTCGGGCGCCTCGGTTTGCGCGCGCAGGAGGTACGCAACTACGCAGTCAACTCGCAGTGGAAAACCGACGCCTCGAACCGCGCCAGTGGCTTGTTGTTCCAGTTCGGCATCGACATCTTCCGCGCGGCGGCGATGCTCACCGTGCTGTTTTCCGACCTGTCGATCGGGCAGATGCTCGCGGTGTTCAGTTACCTGTGGTTCATGATCGGCCCGGTCGAACAGCTGCTCAATCTGCAATACGCCTACTACGCAGCGGGCGGTGCGCTGACGCGGATCAATGAACTGCTGGCGCGCGCCGACGAGCCGCAGTATTCCGGCGGCATCGATCCGTTCAAGGGGCGCGACACCGTCGGCATCGAGGTACAAGGCCTGAGTTTCGGTTACGGCGACGAGTTGGTGCTGGACCAGATGAACCTGTCGATCCTGCCCGGCGAAAAAGTCGCGATCGTCGGCGCCAGCGGCGGCGGCAAAAGTACCTTGGTGCAGTTGCTGCTGGGTCTGTACACGCCAGCGGCCGGGACCATTCGCTTCGGCGGATCGACCCAGCAGGAGATCGGTCTGGAGACCGTGCGCGAGAACGTCGCGGTGGTGCTGCAGCATCCGGCGCTGTTCAACGACAGCGTGCGCGCCAACCTGACCATGGGCCGCATGCGCAGCGACGAAGCCTGTTGGCAGGCGCTGGAAATTGCGCAAATGGCCGCGACCATCCGTGCGCTGCCCGCTGGCCTCGACAGCATCGTTGGTCGCTCCGGCGTGCGTTTGTCCGGCGGCCAGCGCCAGCGTCTGGCGATTGCGCGGATGATTCTCGCCGAGCCGAAAGTGGTGATTCTCGACGAAGCCACCTCGGCCCTCGACGCCGCCACCGAGTACAACCTGCACCAGGCGATGGCGAAATTTCTCCATGGCCGCACCACGCTGATCATTGCCCATCGCCTGTCGGCGGTGAAACAGGCGGACCGCGTGCTGGTGTTCGACGGCGGGCAGATCGCCGAGGATGGCGACCATCGCCAGCTGATCGCCGACGGCGGTCTGTACGCCAAGCTCTACGGCAACTTGCAACAGCACTGATCGAAACCCTTGCCGGCCTGTCAGAGGTTCTGCGCGCGGTGTAACGCCGCGCCTTGCCTTGAACGAGAACCCCACCTAGTCTCGTCATAGCGAATTCGCCCGGAAGGCGAGCGGGCAGTGCTCATGCAAGGACTCTCATGAAGCAAAAGCAGACTCTGGGAACACCACGGTTGTTGGGTATCGTCTGGCCCTTTATTGCTGTCGTGGTGTTCCAGGCATTACTGGGGGGCGTGAGCCTTTACGTGCTTTCGGCCGTGCGTGGCTACGTCGCTGGCGAAAGCCTGTGGTCCAAGGGCCAGAAAGACGCCATCTATTACCTCAACCTGTACGCCGACAGCCGTGACGAGGCGATCTATCGCAAATACCTGACGGCGATCGCCGTGCCCCAGGGCGGGCACCAATTGCGTCTGGCGCTGGATCGTCAGCCGCCGGATCTGCAAGCGGCGCGCGAAGGCATTCTCAAGGGTGGCAATCACCCCGACGATGTCTCCAGCCTGATCTGGCTATACCTCAATTTCCGCCACTACAGTTATCTGGAAACCGCGATCGATCGCTGGACGATTGGCGATGCGTATCTCGACCGACTGCACGAAGTCGCGCAGGAGATGCACCAAGGCATTGCGCAGAACCAGGCCAGCCCGGGCGATGTGCGGCGCTGGAAAGCACAGATCTTCGCGATCAACGATGCGGTCACTCCAGCCGCCAGAGCCTTCAGCGATGCCTTGGGCGAAGGCTCGCGGGTGATCATGCGCCTGCTGCTGTTCACCAACCTGGCCACCGCGCTGGGTCTGATCGCGCTGGCGCTGTGGCGCACGCACAAACTGCTCAAGCAGCGCCATGAGTTTGCCCAGGCGCTGCAACTGGAAAAGGATCGCGCGCATATCACGCTGCAGTCGATTGGTGATGGCGTGATCACCACCGACGTCAACGGCGCGATCGATTACATGAACCCGGCCGCCGAGGCCATGACGCACTGGAAGGCCGAGCAGGCGGCAGGGCTGCCGTTGTCGGCGCTGTTCAACCTGCTCGACGATAACGCCCAGACCGAAGGGCTGACGTTGATCGAGCACATTCTCAGCGGCCAGCTCAGCGGCGGCAGCGAACATTCCAAGCTGATTCAGCGGCTGGACGGCAGCACCCTGTCGGTGACCCTGGTCGGCGCGCCGATCCGCAATGCCGGGAATGTCAGCGGCACGGTGCTGGTGCTGCACGACATGACCCAGGAGCGGCAATACATCGCCAATCTGTCCTGGCAGGCGACCCACGATGCGCTGACCGGGCTGGCCAACCGCCGCGAATTCGAATATCGCCTCGAACAGGCCTTGCACAAGCTGACGCGCCAGCCCGGGCGGCACGCGCTGATGTTCCTCGATCTGGACCAGTTCAAACTGGTCAACGACACCTGCGGGCACGCGGCGGGCGATGAGTTGCTGCGGCACATCTGCACGCTGCTGCAATCAGACTTGCGCGAGGGCGATACCCTGGCGCGACTGGGCGGCGATGAATTCGGGATTTTGCTCGAGAACTGCCCGCCGGACATCGCCGAGAAGATTGCCGAAAGCCTGCGCCAGACCGTGCAGAACCTGCATTTTGTCTGGAAGGGGCGGCCGTTCCTGACCACCGTCAGTATCGGCCTGGTGCATATCGCGCAGAATCCCACCAGCCTTGAGGCCTCGTTGCGTGCGGCGGACATGGCTTGCTACATGGCCAAGGAAAAGGGCCGCAACCGCGTGCAGGTCTACCATGCCGATGATTCCGAACTGTCCATGCGCTTCGGTGAAATGGCCTGGGTACAGCGCCTGCATATGGCGCTGGAAGAAAACCGCTTTTGCCTTTACGCCCAACAGATCGCGCCGCTCAAGCCGCAACCCGGCCAGGCCGGACACATCGAAATCCTCCTGCGTTTGCATGATGAATCCGGGCGGATGATTTTGCCTGACAGCTTTATTCCGGCAGCGGAGCGATATGGTTTGATGACCCAGTTAGATCGCTGGGTAGTTGAAAATGTTTTCAAGGTTATTGCCCAGTGTATTGAACAGGAACATGAACTTCCTTTGGCGATGTGTGCGATTAATCTGTCAGGCATTACTATAGGAGATGACGCGTTTTTGCACTTCCTGCGGGAACAGTTTGTTAACTACGCTATACCGCCTGAAATGATTTGTTTTGAAATTACTGAAACCAGTGCAATCGCTAATCTTGGCAGTGCAATTCGTTTTATCAATGAACTCAAAGGCTTAGGCTGTCACTTTTCTCTGGATGACTTTTGTGCCGGAATGTCTTCATTCGCTTACTTGAAACATTTGCCTGTAGACTTCCTGAAGATCGACGGGAGTTTCGTTAAGGATATGCTGGACGACCCGATTAATCGGGCAATGGTCGAAGTGATCAATCACATCGGCCATGTTATGGGTAAGCAGACAATTGCCGAGTTTGTTGAAACTAACCAGATCGAACAGGCATTGCTTGAAATAGGTGTGGATTACGCTCAGGGGTATGTCATCGAGCGCCCGCAGTTATTTACCTGTGACAGTTTGCAAAGTCGCCCTGCCAGACCGCAGCCGTTGTTGTTCAAAGCGCCTGGCACGTTCCGTTGAAGTCTCTCGCCGATCCTTGCCATCACAACTCAAAAGGAGCCGAACAGTGATCGACACATTCAACCGAACCGGACCCCTCATGGAAGCTGCAAGTTACCCTGCCTGGGCGCAACAGCTCATCAAGGATTGCAGCGAGAGCAAGCGCCGGGTTGTCGAACATGAACTTTATCAGCGCATGCGCGACAACAGACTCAGCGCGAAAACCATGCGCCAGTACCTCATCGGCGGCTGGCCGGTGGTCGAGCAGTTTGCCTTGTACATGGCGCAGAACCTCACCAAGACCCGCTTCGCCCGCCACCCCGGCGAGGACATGGCGCGGCGCTGGCTGATGCGCAACATTCGCGTCGAACTCAACCATGCCGACTACTGGATGCACTGGAGCCGCGCCCATGGCGTCAGCCTCGAAGATCTCCAGGCCCAGCAAGTGCCGCCGGAGCTGCATGCTCTGAGTCATTGGTGCTGGCACACCAGCTCGGCGGATTCGCTGATCGTGGCGATTGCCGCGACCAACTATGCGATCGAGGGGGCGACCGGGGAGTGGTCAGCGGTGGTCTGCTCGAACGGGGTCTACGCCGCGGCGTTCCCGGAAGAAGATCGCAAACGCGCGATGAAGTGGTTGAAGATGCATGCCCAGTACGACGATGCCCATCCGTGGGAAGCGCTGGAAATCATCTGCACCCTGGCCGGCCTGAACCCGAGCAAGGCGTTGCAGGCCGAGCTGCGGCAGGCGATCTGCAAGAGTTATGACTACATGTACCTGTTTCTGGAGCGGTGCATGCAGTTGGAGACTTCGGAGCGCTTGTTGGTCAACCGAGAGCGCCGGACCGTAACCGAAAGCTGATCGAACTGTGGGAGCGAGCCTGCTCGCGAAAGCGGTGGGTCATGCAACGAATCGTTGTCTGACACCCCTCTTCGCGAGCAGGCTCGCTCCCACAATGATTTTTAGCCGGCCATCGCCAGCCGGTTCCGCCCCTCGCGCTTTGCGACATAGAGCGCACTGTCGGCCCGGCGCAGCAAGCTGTCCGCCGACTCCCCCGGCAGTAACGTCGAGCATCCCAGACTCACGGTGATCTCGATCAACTGGCCATCGGCAAAGTATTCCTCCGACTGCGTCGCCTGGCGCAAACGCTCGCCGACCATCGCCGCCGCCTCGCGACCGGTGTTGGACAGCAGGATCAGAAACTCTTCGCCGCCATAACGGAACACCATGTCGACGTTGCGCAGTTGCGCCTTGATCGACGCGGCAATGGCTCTGAGCACTTCATCACCGGCGCCATGCCCGTGGTCATCGTTGACCCGTTTGAAGTGGTCGATGTCGAGCATCAGCACCGACAGCGGTTGCGCATGGCGGCGCGACATGTCGATCTCGCGCTGCAAGGTCTGCTCCATGGCTACCCGGTTGCCGGCACCGGTCAACGGGTCGCGCAAGGCACTTTGCGTCGCAGCACGGTAGAGCAGGGCGTTGCGCATCGGGTACAGCAGGCAGGACAGCAGCGACTCGAGGTCGCCCTGTTCCTTGTCGTTGAAACGCTGATTGCGGCGGAAGACCAGCTCGCCCATGTGCTCGCCTTCGTGGCTCAGGGTGTAGCTGACCGAATGGTGACCGCGCGCGCCGAACTCCAGGCGCAAGTCGCTGGCCTGATGCACATAGCTCAGGGCGTCCAGCGGCACCAGGCGTTGGATTTCGCGAAAGAACAGGCCAAGGATGCGCTGTGGCTCCAGGCTGGTTTGCAGTTGCAGGCTCATTTGCTGACGCAATTGCGCCAGGCTGGTCGGGCGCTCGATCAGCGCCGGTAGTTGACCGAAGCCCAGGCGCTGCAATTTGGCACTGTCAAAGTCAATTGCATGGGTCTGGGAAGGAGATTTCATATGGCGTGAGCCCCTAAGCAGTAAGTCTGTCTTACAGGCTGGGTGAGAGCGGCTATGGGCTGCGCGTCGTACTGATCCATCAGTCCCGTAGGACGTTTGGCGTAAGTTTAGTCTGCCGCAAGACGATCAGTCAGCTATCGAAATCGGCGTTGCCCCATGGCCATCACACGGCATGTTTTGAGGGAATTTAGAGCGAAACCCGTGCCATTCGGTTCGATTTAATTTAAAGCTTTTCGAATCAAAGACTTGCTGATGGATGCCGGGCGGCCGCGCTGGGTTATTGGCGGCTTTGTGACGGTTATGAGCGGCAATGGCTTGCCGCGACAGCATTCTGCCGCGGCAACAAATGCGACGTATGGCGTTATTGGGCGTTGAAAGCCTGGCCATTGACGCCCGCGCTGTCCGGGCCCATCAGGTACAGATACACCGGCATGATCTCTTCCGGTGTCGGGTTGTTCAGCGGATTTTCCCCCGGATAAGCCTGCGCGCGCATGCTGGTGCGCGTACCGCCCGGGTTGATGCTGTTGGAGCGTACCGGCGCAACGCCCTCCACTTCATCGGCCAGGGTTTGCATCAGGCCTTCGGTGGCGAATTTCGACACGCCGTAAGCGCCCCAGTACGCGCGACCCTTGCGCCCGACGCTGCTGGAGGTGAACACCACCGAGGCATCCTGGGACAGCTTGAGCAGCGGCAGCAGTGTGCTGGTCAGCATGAACATCGCGTTGACGTTGACCTGCATGACACGCATGAAGTTTTCGCCGGACAGTTGTTCGATCGGCGTGCGCGGGCCGATGATCGAAGCGTTGTGCAGCAGGCCGTCGAGATGGCCGAACTCGGTTTCGATCATCGCGGCCAGCTCATCATATTGATGGGGCAGGGCGGTCTCGAGGTTGAACGGGATCACCGCCGGTTGCGGGTGGCCCGCTGCTTCGATTTCGTCGTAGACCTCGGTCAGATTGGCTTCGGTCTTGCCCAGCAGCAGCACGGTGGCACCGTGGGCGGCATAGGTTTTCGCCGCAGCCGCGCCGATGCCGCGCCCGGCACCGGTGACCAGAATGACCCGATCCTTGAGCAATTCAGGGCGAGCGGTGTAATCAAACATAAAAACCTCACAATCCATTTCATGAAGATCTGCTTCACCCCTGTGGCGAGGGGATTTATCCCCGTTCGGCGGCGAAGCCGTCGCAAAACCTGTGTGTCACATTGCCTGGATGAAAGCGGGGGCCGCTTCGCAGCCCAGCGGGGATAAATCCCCTCGCCACACAGGGAGCTTGCAACATTCAGGTCGGCAGCTGCACAACCCAGCGGGGATAAATCCCCTCGCCACACAGGGAGCTTGCAACAGTCAGGTCAGCAGCTGCACAGCGCGCTGTCGAGCACCTTGCGCAATTCCAGCGGATGGTCCACCACCACGTCTGCGCCCCAGTGCCGCGGGTTGTCGTCCGGGTGGATGTAGCCGTAAGTCACCGCAGCGGTCTTGGTCCCGGCATCGCGGCCCGATTCGATATCGCGCAGATCATCGCCGATAAACAGCACGGTCGACGGATCCAGATCAAGCATCTTGCAGGCGAGGATCAGCGGCTCCGGATCCGGCTTGCTGTTCTTCACATGATCCGGGCAGATCAGCAGCGCCGAACGCTCGGCCAGCCCCAGACGCTGCATGATCGGCTCGGCGAAGCGCACCGGTTTGTTGGTGACCACGCCCCAGATCAGGTTGGCCTTTTCGATATCGGCGAGCAGTTCGCCCATGCCGTCGAACAGTTTGCTGTGCACCGCGCAACCGACCAGATAGCGCTCGAGAAACTCCAGACGCAGTTCTTCGAAGCCCGGCGATTCCGGATCCATCGAGAACGTCACCGCGACCATGGCCTTGGCCCCGCCGGAAATCTCGTCGCGGATGTGCTTGTCGTTGATCGGCGGCAGACCGCGATCGGCGCGCATCGCCTGGCAGATGGCGATGAAGTCCGGCGCGGTGTCGAGCAGGGTGCCGTCCATGTCGAAAAGTACCGCTCTGATGGCCATCGGCTTATTCCTCGCGCAGGGTCTGGATCATGTAATTGACGTCAACGTCGTTGGCCAGCTTGTAGTGCTTGGTCAGCGGGTTGTAGGTCAGGCCGATGATGTCCTTGACGGTCAGGCCAGCCATGCGGCTCCACGCACCGAGCTCGGATGGGCGGATGAATTTCTTGAAGTCGTGGGTGCCGCGCGGCAGCAGCTTCATGATGTATTCGGCGCCGATGATCGCGAACAGATACGCCTTCGGGTTGCGGTTGATGGTCGAGAAGAATACCTGGCCGCCCGGCTTGACCATGCGGAAGCAGGCACGGATTACCGAGGATGGATCCGGCACGTGCTCGAGCATTTCCAGGCAGGTGACCACGTCGAACTGCTCGGGCATTTCGTCGGCGAGGGCTTCGGCGGTGATCTGCCGGTATTCGACGCTGACCCCGGATTCCAGCTGATGCAGTTGTGCGACCGCCAGTGGCGCTTCGCCCATGTCGATGCCCATCACGGTGGCGCCGCGCTGGGCCATGGCTTCGCTGAGGATGCCGCCGCCGCAACCGACGTCGAGGACTTTCTTGCCGGCCAGATTGACCCGCTCGTCGATCCAGTTGACCCGCAGCGGGTTGATGTCGTGCAGCGGCTTGAATTCGCTTTCACGGTCCCACCAGCGATGGGCCAGGGCCTCGAATTTGGCGATTTCGGCGTGGTCGACGTTGCTCATGTTCAATTCCTCGAAAAACCTGAAAAGGGCTGTAGCCGCGGATATAGCGCCGCGGTGTTTACGATTCGGTGTGGCCGCTGATGCGCTGGCCCCAGTGGCGGGCGGTCGCGCCCAGCTGTTGTTCGTCCATGCGGGTCAGACGCCGGTCGTCAAGCAGTTGCTTGCCGGCGACCCACAGGTGTTTCACGCAATCACGCCCGGTGGCATAAATCAGCTGCGACACCGGGTCATACACCGGTTGCTGCGCCAGACCGGACAGGTCGAAAGCGACGATGTCCGCGGCTTTGCCAATCTCCAGCGAGCCGACCTGCGCCTCGATCCCCAGTGCACGCGCACCATTGAGGGTGGCCATGCGCAAGGCGCGATGGGCGTCCAGCGCAGTGGCAGAGCCGGCGACGGCTTTGGCCAGCAGGGCGGCGGTGCGGGTTTCGCCGAGCAGGTCGAGATCATTGTTGCTCGCCGCGCCATCGGTGCCGACGGCAACGTTCACCCCAGCCTGCCACAAACGTTCGACCGGGCAGAAGCCGCTGGCCAGTTTCAGATTGGATTCCGGGCAGTGGATCACGCTGCTGTTGCTTTCTACCAGCAGCGCGAGGTCGTCATCGCTGATCTGGGTCATGTGCACCGCCTGGAAGCGCGGGCCGAGCAGGCCAAGGCGACCCAGGCGCGCCAGTGGCCGTTCGCCGGTTTGCTCGACAGCCTGTTGCACTTCGAATGCGGTTTCATGCACATGCATGTGGATCGAGGCGTCAAGCTCCTCGGCGATCACCCTGATTTTCTCCAGGTTCTCATCACCGACGGTGTAGGGGGCGTGAGGGCCGAAAGTAATCTTGATGCGTTCGTGATGCTTGAGATCCCCGAACAATTCGACGCCCTGACGAATGGCTTCGTCGGCACTGCTGGCGCCGGGGATCGGGAAATCGAGGATCGGAATGGCGATCTGCGCACGGATGCCGCTGTTGTGTACGCGCTCGCTGGCGACTTTCGGGAAAAAGTACATGTCAGAGAAGCAGGTGATGCCGCCCTTGATCTGCTCGGCGATGGCCAGATCGGTGCCGTCGCGGACGAAATCCTCATCGACCCATTTGCCTTCGGCCGGCCAGATGTGGTTTTCCAGCCAGGTCATCAGCGGCAGATCGTCAGCCAGGCCACGGAACAGCGTCATCGCCGCGTGGCCGTGGGCATTGATCAGTCCCGGCGCCAACAGAACATCCGGCAGTTCACGGATTTCTGTCGCGTTACACTTCAACGCTTCGGCGCGCGGGCCGATAAACACAATGCAACCGTCACGGATGCCCAGGCCGTGCTCCTTGAGCACCACGCCTGCAGGTTCGACAGGGACCAGCCAGGTCGGCAGCAATAACAGGTCGAGCGCAATGGCAGGTTTCGGCATCGAGGGTCGGTTCCAGTGCTTTTGTAAAGGATGGCGAAGTATACCCGAGCGTCTTCGCGGGGGGATCGCTATAATCGGCGGCTTTTGTTCATGAGTGCGGGGTGTGGGATGCGCGATCGACTGTTGGCTGCGGAGAAAGTAAAGGCCATCGATTGGCGTGATGGCGCGCTGCACCTGCTGGATCAGCGTATTTTGCCGTTCGAGGAAAACTGGATCGCCTACACCAGCGCCGCCGGCGTGGCCGAAGCGATTCGCTCGATGGTCGTGCGTGGCGCGCCGGCTATTGGCATCAGTGCGGCCTATGGCATCGTCCTCGCGGCGCGGGCGCGGATTGCCGAGGGCGGCGACTGGTACGCGGCACTGGAAGAGGATTTCGCGCTGTTGGCCGATTCGCGGCCGACCGCGGTCAATCTGTTCTGGGCGCTGGGGCGCATGCACGATCGCCTGGATCGGCTGAAAAGCAACGCCGATCCGCTGGCGGCGCTGGAAGCCGAAGCTATCGCCATTCATGAAAGCGACCGCGAGGCCAACCTGACCATGGCGCAGCTTGGTGTCGATCTGATTCGCAAGCATCAGGGCAACGCTCAGGCCATCCTGACCCATTGCAATACCGGCGCGCTGGCCACCGGCGGGTTCGGTACTGCGCTGGGGGTGATCCGCGCTGCTTATATAGAAGGCATGGTCGAGCGCGTTTACGCCGACGAAACCCGGCCATGGTTGCAGGGCTCGCGGCTGACCGCGTGGGAGCTGGCCAACGAAGGCATCCCGGTGACCCTGAATGCCGACTCCGCCGCCGCGCACATCATGAAAACCAAAGGCGTGACCTGGGTGATCGTCGGCGCCGACCGCATCACCGCCAATGGCGACGTGGCGAACAAGATCGGCACCTATCAACTGGCGGTCAACGCCATGCACCACGGCGTGCGCTTCATGGTGGTGGCGCCGAGTTCGACCATCGACATGAACCTCGCCAGCGGCGATGACATCCCGATCGAAGAGCGTGATGGCGCCGAACTGCTCGAAGTTGGCGGTAAACGCGTCGGTGCCGATGTTGAAGCGTTCAACCCGGTGTTTGATGTCACCCCGGCGGATCTGATCGATGCGATCGTCACCGAGAAAGGCATCGTCGAACGCCCGGACACCGCGAAAATGGTCCAGCTGATGTGCCGCAAGCGCCTGCATTGAAGGTCTTTAGCGTGTGAGCGGGCCCCATCTCTGGCAAGCCAGCTCCCACAGGTTTTGTGCCCGGCATTGAACCTGTGGGAGCTGGCTTGCCAGCGATGAGGGCCTGAATGTCAATAAACAACTGTAAATCTGCCCCAGATTTCACATTCAAAGAAGCTCAGAGCTTCTGTCGTCCCCCTCAAGCCTGTCATCGGTCAACTAACTATGCTCCATGCGCATCTGGGGGATAGGTGCGTGGCGGCCTTTGTGATAACATCCGGCGTTTTCCGAGGCGGCTCCACGGAGCTGTCTTTACTGCGCAAATCCGCGATCCAATGTTGATTTGTCGTAAGTCGGCGCATGGCACTCGGCCGGCCCCGACGAGCTTCGTTGCTCCCACATGGATATGACGAAGTTTCACCAGAAAAAGGAATCAGGCTTCTCATGGGCGAACTGGCCAAAGAAATCCTCCCGGTCAATATCGAAGACGAGCTGAAACAGTCCTACCTCGACTACGCAATGAGCGTGATCGTCGGCCGTGCACTGCCGGATGCGCGCGATGGCCTCAAGCCCGTGCACCGTCGCGTACTGTTCGCGATGAGCGAGCTGGGCAACGACTACAACAAGCCGTACAAGAAATCTGCCCGTGTCGTCGGCGACGTGATCGGTAAGTATCACCCGCACGGTGACACTGCCGTGTACGACACCATCGTTCGTATGGCCCAGCCTTTCTCCCTGCGCTACCTGCTGGTCGACGGCCAGGGCAACTTCGGTTCGGTCGACGGCGACAACGCTGCGGCCATGCGATACACCGAAGTGCGCATGACCAAGCTGGCGCACGAGCTGCTGGCTGACCTGCACAAGGAAACCGTGGACTGGGTGCCGAACTACGACGGCACCGAACTGATCCCGGCAGTCATGCCGACCCGCGTACCGAACCTGCTGGTCAACGGTTCCAGCGGTATCGCCGTGGGCATGGCGACCAACATTCCGCCGCACAACCTCGGTGAAGTCATCGACGGTTGCCTGGCCCTCATCGACAATCCCGAGCTGACCGTCGATGAGCTGATGCAATACATTCCCGGTCCGGACTTCCCGACGGCTGCGATCATCAACGGTCGCGCCGGCATCATCGAAGCCTACCGCACCGGTCGCGGGCGCATTTACATGCGTGCCCGCTCGATCATCGAAGACATCGACAAGGTGGGTGGCCGTCAGCAGATCGTCATCACCGAACTGCCTTACCAGCTGAACAAGGCGCGTCTGATCGAGAAGATCGCCGAGCTGGTCAAAGAGAAGAAGCTCGAAGGCATCACCGAGCTGCGCGACGAGTCCGACAAGGACGGTATGCGCGTCGTCATCGAGCTGCGTCGCGGCGAAGTGCCTGAGGTGATCCTCAACAACCTCTACGCCCAGACCCAGCTGCAATCGGTATTCGGCATCAACATCGTCGCGCTGATCGACGGCCGCCCGCGCATCCTCAACCTCAAGGATCTGCTTGAAGCCTTCGTCCGTCACCGTCGCGAAGTGGTCACCCGTCGTACCGTGTTCGAACTGCGCAAGGCGCGCGAGCGTGGGCACATTCTCGAAGGTCAGGCTGTTGCGCTGTCGAACATCGATCCGGTAATCGCCCTGATCAAGGCTTCGCCAACACCGTCGGAAGCCAAGGAAGCGCTGATCAGCACGCCTTGGGAATCTTCGGCTGTGGTGGCGATGGTTGAGCGTGCCGGTGCCGATTCGTGCCGTCCGGAAAACCTCGATCCGCAATACGGTCTGCGTGAAGGCAAGTACTTCCTCTCGCCAGAACAGGCACAAGCCATTCTCGAACTGCGCCTGCACCGTCTGACCGGTCTGGAGCATGAGAAGCTGCTGGCCGAGTATCAAGAGATCCTCAACCAGATCGGCGAGCTGATCCGCATCCTCAACAGTGCCGTGCGCCTGATGGAAGTGATCCGCGAAGAGCTGGAAGTGATCCGCGCCGAATACGGCGATGTGCGCCGCACCGAAATTCTCGATGCCCGTCTCGACCTGACCCTGGGTGACATGATCCCGGAAGAAGAACGCGTCGTGACCATCTCCCACGGTGGCTACGCCAAGACCCAGCCGCTGGCTGCTTACCAGGCTCAGCGTCGTGGCGGCAAAGGCAAATCGGCCACCGGCGTCAAGGACGAGGACTACATCGCTCACCTGCTGGTCGCCAACAGCCACACCACGCTGCTGCTATTCTCCAGCAAGGGCAAGGTGTACTGGCTCAAGACCTACGAGATTCCGGAAGCATCCCGCGCGGCCCGTGGTCGTCCGCTGGTCAATCTGCTGCCGCTGGATGACGGTGAATACATCACCACCATGCTGCCGGTCGAGGAATACACCGAAGGTCACTACATCTTCATGGCCACCGCCAACGGCACCGTGAAGAAGACCCCGCTGGAATCCTTCAGCCGTCAGCGCAGCGTCGGTCTGATCGCGCTGGAACTGGACGAAGGCGACGTGCTGATCTCTGCGGCCATCACCGATGGCGAGCGCGAAGTGATGCTGTTCTCCGACGGCGGCAAGGTCACCCGCTTCAAGGAGTCCGACGTGCGTGCCATGGGCCGTACCGCTCGCGGCGTGCGCGGCATGCGTCTGCCGGAAGGGCAGAAGCTTATTTCCATGCTGATCCCGGAAGAAGGCAGCCAGATCCTCACCGCTTCCGAGCGTGGTTATGGCAAGCGCACCGCGATCACCGAGTTCCCTGAGTACAAGCGTGGCGGCCAGGGCGTGATCGCCATGGTCAGCAACGAGCGTAACGGCCGTCTGGTCGGCGCAGTGCAGGTGCTCGACGGCGAAGAAATCATGCTGATCTCCGATCAGGGCACTCTGGTGCGTACCCGTGTCGACGAAGTGTCGAGCCTGGGTCGTAACACTCAGGGCGTGACGCTAATCAAGCTGGCCAAGGATGAAACCCTGGTCGGCCTGGAGCGGGTTCAGGAGCCCTCGGAAATCGAAGGCGAAGAACTCGAAGGTGAAGAGGGCGAGGAAATCGCAGGCAGCGTCGGTATCGACGAAGCGGGTGAAGACCAGCAACTCGACGCCGCAGCAGACGAAGAGCCGCAGGAATAAGCGGATAAACGAGGGGGCGGATGAGAATTCGCCCCCTTGTTATTTGTCCGGTATGAATTTTCGACATCATGGAGATCCCCTGTGGGAGCGAGCCTGCTCGCGAAAGCAGGCGCTGCGGTACCTCTGAAGCACCGCGGTGATGCATTCGCGAGCAGGCTCGCTCCCACAGGACCATGTTGATCGGTAGTGTGATTTATTGCGTGATACCACCAAATCAGAGCGAGATTGGATGTGAGCAAGCGAGCCTATAACTTCTGCGCCGGTCCGGCGGCGCTGCCTGAAGCTGTCCTGCAGCGCGCCCAGGGTGAACTCCTTGATTGGCACGGCAAGGGTCTGTCGGTCATGGAAATGAGCCATCGCAGCGATGAGTTCGTGTCCATTGCCACCCAGGCCGAGCAGGATCTGCGTGACCTGCTGAATATCCCGTCGAACTACAAAGTGCTGTTTCTGCAGGGCGGCGCCAGCCAGCAGTTCGCACAGATCCCGTTGAACCTGTTGCCTGAAGGCGGCTCGGCCGACTACATCGACACCGGTATCTGGTCGCAGAAAGCCATCGAAGAAGCCTCGCGCTATGGCCACGTCAACGTTGCTGCCACTGCCAAGCCTTACGACTATTTCGCCATTCCCGGGCAGAACGAGTGGAACCTGTCGAAAGACGCCGCTTACGTTCACTACGCGCCGAACGAAACCATCGGCGGTCTGGAATTCCAGTGGATCCCTGAAACCGGTGACGTGCCACTGGTGGCGGACATGTCTTCGGACATCCTCTCGCGCCCGGTCGATATTTCGCGTTTCGGCATGATCTACGCCGGCGCGCAGAAAAACATCGGCCCGAGCGGCATCGTCGTCAACATCATTCGCGAAGACTTGCTCGGCAAGGCCCGCTCGCTGTGCCCGACCATGCTCAACTACAAGGTCGCGGCCGATAACGGCTCGATGTACAACACCCCGCCGACGCTGGCCTGGTACCTGTCCGGTCTGGTGTTCCAATGGCTGAAAGAGCAGGGCGGCGTCGAAGCGATCGCCAAGCTCAACGACGTCAAGCAGCGCACCCTGTACGACTTCATCGACGCCAGCGGTCTCTACAGCAACCCGATCAACAAGTCGGATCGCTCGTGGATGAACGTGCCGTTCCGTCTCGCTGACGATCGTCTGGACAAGCCGTTCCTCGCCGGTGCCGACGAGCGCGGTCTGCTCAACCTCAAGGGTCACCGTTCGGTGGGCGGCATGCGCGCCTCCATCTACAACGCCGTCGACATCACCGCAGTTAACGCGCTGGTGGCGTACATGGCGGAATTCGAGAAGGAACACGGCTGATGTCCGAGCAAGAACTCAAGGCACTGCGCGTTCGCATCGACGCTCTGGACACCAAAGTCCTGGAGTTGATCAGTGAGCGTGCGCGTTGCGCCCAGGAAGTCGCCCGCGTGAAGATGGCCTCGCTGGCCGAAGGCGAAGTGCCGGTGTTCTATCGTCCTGAGCGCGAAGCTCAGGTGCTCAAACGGGTGATGGAGCGCAACCAGGGGCCGCTGGGCAACGAAGAGATGGCGCGGTTGTTCCGCGAAATCATGTCGTCGTGCCTCGCGCTGGAGCAGCCGCTGAAAGTGGCGTACCTCGGCCCTGAAGGCACCTTCACCCAAGCGGCAGCGATGAAGCACTTCGGCCACGCAGTGATCAGCAAGCCGATGGCGGCAATCGACGAAGTGTTCCGTGAAGTCGCCGCCGGTGCGGTGAATTTCGGCGTGGTGCCGGTGGAAAACTCCACCGAAGGCGCGGTCAATCACACGCTGGACAGCTTCCTCGAACACGACATGGTGATCTGTGGCGAAGTCGAGCTGCGCATCCACCATCATTTGCTGGTCGGCGAAAATACCAAGACCGACAGCATCAGCCGCATCTATTCCCACGCGCAGTCGCTGGCCCAGTGCCGCAAGTGGCTGGACGCGCATTACCCGAATGTCGAACGCGTCGCGGTATCGAGCAACGCCGAAGCGGCCAAGCGGGTCAAGGGTGAGTGGAATTCGGCGGCGATCGCTGGCGACATGGCGGCAGGGCTGTACGGCCTGACGCGTCTGGCCGAGAAGATCGAAGATCGCCCGGACAACTCGACGCGCTTCCTGATGATCGGTAACCAGGAAGTGCCGCCGACCGGCGACGACAAGACCTCGATCATCGTGTCGATGAGCAACAAGCCCGGCGCGCTCCACGAGCTGCTGGTGCCGTTCCACGACAATGGCATCGATCTGACCCGCATCGAAACCCGTCCGTCGCGCAGCGGCAAATGGACCTACGTGTTCTTCATCGACTTCGTCGGCCACCACCGTGATCCGTTGATCAAAGGTGTGCTGGAAAAGATCAGTCAGGAAGCAGTAGCACTCAAAGTGCTGGGTTCCTACCCGAAAGCAGTTCTCTAAGGGGCGGTAGCAAATGAGTGGCAACTTCCTCGCTCTGGCACAGCCGGGCGTGCAACAACTTTCGCCGTACGTTCCGGGCAAGCCTGTGGACGAACTGGCGCGCGAGCTGGATCTGGATCCGGCAAAAATCGTCAAGCTGGCGAGCAACGAAAACCCATTGGGCGCCAGCCCGAAGGCATTGGCGGCGATTCGCGAAGAGCTGGCCGAGCTGACCCGCTACCCGGACGGCAATGGTTTCGCCCTGAAATCGCTGCTCGCCGAGCAGTGCCGTGTCGAGCTGAACCAGGTCACGCTGGGCAATGGCTCCAACGACATTCTTGAGCTGGTTGCGCGTGCCTATCTGGCGCCGGGCCTGAATGCGGTGTTCAGTGAGCACGCCTTCGCGGTGTATCCGATCGCGACTCAAGCAGTTGGCGCTCAGGCCAAAGTAGTTCCGGCCAAAGACTGGGGGCATGACCTGCCGGCCATGCTCGCAGCCATCGATGCCAACACCCGCGTGGTGTTTATCGCCAACCCGAACAACCCGACCGGCACCTGGTTCGGCGCCGAAGCGCTGGACGAATTCCTGCAGGACGTTCCCGAGCATGTGCTGGTAGTCCTCGACGAGGCTTACATCGAGTACGCCGAAGGCAGTGATTTGCCGGACGGTCTCGACTTCCTCGCTGCGTACCCGAACCTGCTGGTTTCGCGCACCTTCTCCAAGGCCTATGGCTTGGCTGCGCTGCGCGTCGGTTATGGCTTGTCGACGCCTGTGGTGGCGGACGTGCTGAACCGCGTTCGTCAGCCATTCAACGTCAACAGCCTCGCCCTGGCGGCGGCGTGTGCGGCGCTGAAGGACGAGGAATATCTGGCGCAAAGCCGTCAGCTCAACGAATCCGGCATGCAGCAGTTGCAGGCCGGTTTCCGTGAGCTGGGGCTGGGCTGGATCGAATCCAAAGGCAACTTCATCTGCGTCGATCTCGGCCAGGTGGCGGCGCCAATTTTCCAGGGCTTGCTGCGCGAAGGCGTGATCGTGCGTCCGGTGGCCAATTACGGCATGCCGAACCACCTGCGGGTGACCATCGGTCTGCCGGCAGAAAACAGCCGTTTCCTCGAGGCGCTACGCAAGGTTATGGCTCGTGGTTGATGTCACTGCGCTGCAACCTGCTGCATCTATGATCGGTCGCCTTGTGGTGGTCGGTCTGGGGTTGATCGGTGGTTCGTTTGCCAAGGGTTTGCGTGAAAGCGGCCTGTGCCGTGAAGTGGTCGGCGTCGATCTCGACCCGCAATCGCGCAGGCTCGCGGTCGAATTGGGTGTGGTCGATCGCTGTGAAGACGACTTGGCGGCTGCTTGCGTCGGTGCCGATGTGATTCAGCTGGCGGTGCCGATTCTGGCCATGGAAAAGCTGCTCGCGCGTCTGGCTGTCATGGATCTGGGGCAGGCGATTCTCACGGATGTCGGTAGTGCCAAAGGCAACGTGGTGCGCGCCGCGACTGAAGCGTTCGGCGGCATGCCGGCGCGCTTCGTCCCGGGGCACCCGATTGCCGGTTCCGAGCAGAGCGGGGTGGAAGCCTCGAATGCCGAGCTGTTCCGCCGGCACAAGGTGATCCTGACGCCGCTCGAGCAGACCGATCCTGCCGCGCTGGCGGTGGTCGATCGTCTCTGGCGCGAACTGGGCGCCGATGTCGAGCACATGCAGGTCGAGCGTCACGATGAAGTGCTTGCCGCGACCAGCCATCTGCCGCACCTGCTGGCCTTCGGTCTGGTCGATTCATTGGCCAAGCGCAATGAAAATCTGGAGATCTTCCGTTACGCTGCCGGTGGTTTTCGCGATTTCACAAGAATCGCCGGAAGCGACCCGGTGATGTGGCACGACATCTTCCTCGCCAACCGCGAGGCTGTCCTGCGCACACTCGATACATTTCGCAGCGACCTCGACGCCTTGCGCGACGCGGTCGATGCAGGGGATGGGCACCAATTATTGGGCGTTTTCACGCGCGCCCGGGTTGCCCGCGAGCATTTCAGTAAAATCCTGGCCCGCAGGGCCTATGTGGACGCTATGAATTCCAACGATCTGATCTTCCTGGCTCAACCTGGTGGCCGCCTGTCCGGTCGGATTCGCGTACCGGGTGACAAATCGATTTCCCACCGTTCGATCATGCTCGGCTCGCTGGCCGAAGGCGTCACCGAAGTCGAAGGCTTCCTTGAGGGCGAAGACGCCCTGGCGACCTTGCAGGCATTCCGCGACATGGGCGTGGTCATCGAAGGCCCGCACCACGGCCGCGTGACTATCCACGGTGTTGGTCTGCACGGCCTGAAACCTGCGCCGGGCCCGATCTATCTCGGCAACTCCGGCACCTCGATGCGTCTGCTCTCCGGCCTGCTGGCGGCGCAGAACTTCGACAGCACCCTGACCGGCGACGCTTCGCTGTCCAAGCGTCCGATGAATCGCGTGGCCAATCCGCTGCGGGAAATGGGCGCGGTCATCGAGACCGCTGCTGAAGGTCGTCCACCGATGACCATTCGCGGTGGCCACAAACTCAAGGGTCTGACTTACACCATGCCGATGGCCAGTGCCCAGGTGAAATCCTGCCTGCTGCTTGCCGGTCTCTACGCCGAAGGCAAGACCACGGTGACCGAGCCGGCACCGACTCGCGATCACACCGAGCGCATGCTGCGTGGTTTCGGCTACCCGGTCAGCGTCGACGGCGCCACGGCTTCGGTCGAGTCCGGCGGCAAGCTCACCGCAACTCACATCGAAGTGCCGGGCGATATCTCGTCGTCGGCGTTCTTCCTGGTCGCGGCCTCGATCGCCGAGGGTTCCGAGCTGGTGCTTGAGCACGTCGGCATCAACCCGACCCGTACTGGCGTGATCGATATCCTGCGACTGATGGGCGCCGATATCACTCTGGAAAACCAGCGTGAAGTGGGCGGCGAGCCAGTTGCTGACTTGCGCGTGCGCGCAGCTAAACTCAAAGGTATCGAGATTCCGGAGGCGCTGGTGCCGCTGGCGATCGACGAATTCCCGGTCCTGTTCGTTGCGGCTGCGTGCGCCGAAGGGCGTACCGTGCTGACCGGCGCCGAAGAGCTGCGGGTCAAGGAATCCGATCGGATTCAGGTCATGGCGGACGGTTTGCTGGCGCTGGGCGTCAAGTGCGAACCGACCCCGGACGGCATCATCATCGACGGCGGCCAGATCGGCGGCGGTGAAGTGCACGGTCACGGCGACCACCGTATCGCCATGGCCTTCAGCGTCGCCTCGTTGCGCGCTACCGCACCGATCCGCATCCATGATTGCGCCAACGTCGCGACCTCGTTCCCCAACTTCCTCGCGTTGTGCGGGCAAGTCGGCATTCGTGTGGCACAAGAGGCTCAGTCGTGAAAAACATTGCACCGGTCATCACCATCGATGGGCCAAGCGGCTCCGGCAAAGGCACGGTCGCCGGGATTCTGGCCAAGCGTCTGGGCTGGAACCTGCTGGATTCCGGTGCGCTTTATCGCTTGCTCGCGTTTGCTGCGCACAACCATGGCGTCGACCTGACCAATGAAGAGCTGCTGAAGACATTGGCCGCTCATCTGGATGTGCAATTCATCGCCGCGACCGAAGGTCAGCTGCAGCGGATCATTCTAGAAGGCGATGAAGTCAGCGATGTCATTCGCACCGAAAGCGTCGGCTCCGGCGCCTCGCAAGTGGCTGCGCTGCCCGCTGTGCGCGAGGCGCTGCTGCAGCGCCAGCGTGCTTTCCAGGAAGCGCCGGGCCTGGTGGCCGACGGCCGCGACATGGGCACGGTGGTTTTTCCGGATGCACCACTGAAGATTTTCCTCACCGCCAGTGCCGAGGAACGGGCGCGCCGTCGATATTTGCAGTTGAAGGGCAAAGTCGAGGGTGTTAGTCTGTCGAGTCTGCTAGATGAGATCCGTGCACGCGATGAGCGTGACACCCAGCGCGCAGTAGCCCCGCTCAAGCCGGCGGCCGACGCGATTCAGCTGGATTCAACGGAGCTTTCCATCGATCAGGTGCTTGAACGCATCATGAGCGAGATCGCCATTCGCGATATCGCCGGGTGACCAAGAAGGTCGCAGGGGACCAGTCATAGTCCTGCGGTGCTTCTTTTAAATGAAACTAACCCACACCGTCTGGGGTGTGGAGATGGGCGTTTACTTCGCCCTCATCTACAGGAATTAAAATGAGCGAAAGCTTTGCGGAACTCTTTGAAGAAAGCCTGAAAACCCTGAACCTTCAGGCAGGCTCCATCATCACCGGTGTTATCGTTGATATCGATTACCAGGCTCGCTGGGTAACCGTTCACGCTGGTCTGAAGTCTGAAGCACTCATCCCGCTTGAGCAGTTCTACAACGATGCTGGCGAACTGAACATCAACGTTGGTGATGAAGTTCACGTTGCTCTGGATTCGGTTGAAGACGGCTTTGGCGAAACCAAGCTGTCCCGTGAAAAAGCCAAGCGCGCTGAATGCTGGATCGTTCTGGAAGCAGCCTTCGCAGCCGAGGAAGTGGTCAAGGGCGTTATCAACGGTAAGGTTAAAGGCGGCTTCACTGTCGACGTTAACGGCATCCGTGCGTTCCTGCCAGGTTCCCTGGTTGACGTCCGTCCAGTGCGCGACACCACGCACCTGGAAGGCAAAGAGCTGGAATTCAAGGTCATCAAGCTGGACCAGAAGCGCAACAACGTTGTCGTTTCCCGTCGCAGCGTCCTCGAAGCCGAGAACTCCGCCGAGCGTGAAGCTCTGCTGGAATCCCTGCAGGAAGGCCAGCAAGTCAAAGGTATCGTCAAGAACCTCACCGACTACGGTGCGTTCGTTGACCTGGGCGGCGTAGATGGCCTGCTGCACATCACCGACATGGCCTGGAAGCGCATCAAGCATCCTTCCGAGATCGTCAACGTTGGTGACGAAATCGACGTCAAGGTTCTGAAATACGATCGCGAACGCAACCGTGTTTCCCTGGGCCTGAAGCAACTGGGCGAAGATCCATGGGTTGCTATCAAAGCCCGTTACCCAGAAGGCACTCGCGTTACCGCTCGTGTGACCAACCTGACCGACTACGGCTGCTTCGCTGAGCTGGAAGAAGGCGTTGAAGGTCTGGTACACGTTTCGGAAATGGACTGGACCAACAAGAACATCCACCCTTCGAAAGTCGTACAAGTCGGCGACGAAGTGGAAGTCATGGTTCTGGACATCGACGAAGAGCGTCGTCGTATCTCCCTGGGCATCAAGCAGTGCAAGTCGAACCCATGGGAAGACTTCTCTGGCCAGTTCAACAAGGGCGACAAGATCTCCGGCACCATCAAGTCGATCACCGATTTCGGTATCTTCATCGGTCTGGACGGCGGCATCGACGGTCTGGTTCACCTGTCCGACATCTCCTGGAACGAAGTGGGCGAAGAAGCCGTACGTCGTTTCAAGAAGGGCGACGAGCTGGACACCGTCATCCTGTCGGTTGACCCAGAGCGCGAGCGCATCTCCCTGGGCATCAAGCAGCTGGAAAGCGATCCGTTCTCCGAGTACGTCTCGGTTAACGACAAGGGCGCTATCGTGACCGGTACCGTGAAAGAAGTTGACGCCAAAGGCGCCATCATCGTTCTGGCCGACGACATCGAAGCTACCCTGAAAGCCTCCGAAATCAGCCGTGACCGCGTTGAAGACGCGCGCAACGTTCTGAAAGAAGGCCAGGAAGTTGAAGCCAAGATCATCAGCGTTGACCGCAAGAGCCGCGTAATCCAGCTCTCGATCAAGTCGAAAGACGATGCTGAAGAGAAAGAAGCCATCCAGAGCCTGAAAGCAGCTCCGGAAGGCGAAGCAGCTGACACCACTATGGCGGCACTGCTGCGTCAAGCAATGGCCAAACAGAACTGAGTTCTGGTTGATCATTAAAAAGGGCGACTTCGGTCGCCCTTTTTTGTGCCTGCGATTTGGTCTTTGTACGTCCGTGCATGAAACCAATAGCTTCGGCTGCGGGTCTGTTTCTTTAATCGGATCAATCGCCTATTCGCGACTAAGCTTGATCTTGAGCATTAGTCGTCAGGCTTGCCTGGCATAAGGAAGTGGATGAACAAGTTACTTGTTGTTGCAGTGGTCTTGGCGCTGGCAGGGTGCACCACCAGTGCGAAAACCCATGCGGTGCGCGGCGTCAGTGGTATCGAGGTCGATTGCTCTGGGCTTGGTTCCGGTTGGGAGAAGTGTCAGAAGCGTGCGGCCAAGGAATGCAAAGGCAAGGGCTACAAGGTCATCACCCGCTCTGACGATGCCAAAGATGAAGACGAATACCCGTTTGGCTTCAATCCGGCGGGCTTCGTGACCCGGACCATGCTGGTGATGTGTCGTTAGGGCAGCGGCGATCCGACTCGCCACTGGAGTGCCCTGAAAATGGGCGTTTTGACCCCGGGAAAGATATGTCAATCCCTGGGCTGTTCAAAATCTTCCGGGCATGCTAAAACCTTTCAAGCGCTGATCTAGCTGCTTGAAAAAGAAGGGAAAAATATGACGAAGTCGGAGTTGATCGAACGAATTGTCACCCATCAAGGGCTACTCTCATCCAAGGATGTGGAGCTGGCCATCAAGACCATGCTTGAACAAATGTCTCAGTGCCTCGCCACTGGTGATCGTATCGAGATCCGTGGATTTGGCAGCTTCTCCCTGCACTACCGCGCACCGCGCGTCGGCCGCAATCCAAAGACCGGCCAGTCGGTAAGTCTGGACGGTAAATTCGTTCCGCATTTCAAACCGGGCAAGGAATTGCGTGATCGCGTGAACGAGGAAGAGGAGGAGGGGGTTTGACAGTCGCTATCTTTCAAGGGGTTACTCATGCGTAACCTTAAGCGAATATTAATCGGTTTTTTTATACTTTTATTGATTTTGGTGATTCTGGCGTTTGTCCTCGAGAATCAGCAGTCGGTTTCGTTATTGTTTCTGGGTTTGTCTGGGCCTCAATTGCCGATTTCGTTGATCGTGGTTTTGGCTTTTCTTGTCGGGATGCTGATCGGGCCGGTGTTAGGCTGGTTATTGGGGCGCTCATCAAGAATTGCAGATAGAAACAGAGCTGTGCGCAAGCATTTGATGCAGTAAAAGGCTCATGTGCTTACTGCCAGGGCATGGCTATATCTAATAGTAAAACGCCTATGAAGCTGTAAAATGCGATCCTCTTTTGGTTGTGAGGCACTCACACCCATTCAGATTGAATTTGATAAAGCTACGACGACTAGCTTTTTGCATTCATGGATTGGACAGCGCTTCCGAATCGCTGTCAGCAGCTCAAGGGCATGGTACCGCGTGAAAATTCTAGTAACCGGCGGCGCCGGGTTTATCGGCTCAGCAGTTATCCGTCACATCATTGCCAACACCGGCGATTCTGTCGTTAACGTCGATAAGCTGACCTACGCCGGCAATCTGGAGTCTTTGGCTGCTGTCAGTCAAAGCTCGCGTTATGCCTTTGAGCGCGTGGACATTTGTGATCGCGAACAAATGGATCGAGTTTTCCTCGAGCACCAGCCTGATGCCGTCATGCATTTGGCGGCAGAGTCGCACGTTGACCGCTCCATATCGGGTCCGTCGGAATTCATCCAGACCAACATCATTGGTACCTACACGCTTCTGGAATCAGCGCGTCATTACTGGAGCGGCCTGGAGCAAGGTCGTAAAGCCGTTTTTCGCTTTCATCATATCTCTACTGATGAAGTGTATGGCGACCTGGAAGGGCCTGAAGATCTGTTTACCGAAACCACGCCATACCAGCCAAGTTCGCCTTACTCTGCCAGCAAGGCCAGCTCCGATCACTTGGTTCGCGCGTGGTCTCGCACCTATGGTCTGCCGACCCTGGTTACCAATTGTTCGAATAACTATGGTCCGTACCACTTTCCGGAAAAGCTGATTCCGCTAATCATACTCAACGCTCTGGAAGGCAAGGCGCTACCGGTTTACGGCAAGGGCGACCAGGTACGTGACTGGCTGTATGTCGAAGATCACGCTCGTGCACTCTACAAAGTCGTCACCGATGGCGTCATCGGCGAGACTTACAACATTGGTGGCCACAACGAGAAACGAAATATCGAAGTAGTGCATGCTCTCTGCGCGCTGCTTGATGAGTTGCGCCCGGCTTCGCCTCACCGCCCCCATGCGAGGCTGATCACTTACGTGCAGGACCGCCCCGGTCATGATCAGCGCTACGCGATTGATGCAAGCAAGATAAAGAAAGAGCTCGGTTGGTCGCCGGATGAAACGTTTGATAGCGGTATCCGCAAGACTGTGGAGTGGTACCTGAACAACACTGAATGGGTCGCGCATGTGAAGAGCGGCAGCTATCAGCAGTGGATTGATCAGAACTACGCAGATCGTGCGGGCAAGGCATGAAAATCCTTCTTCTGGGAAAAAACGGCCAGGTCGGTTGGGAGTTGCAGCGCTCTCTCGCGCCGCTCGGTGAGTTGGTGGCACTGGATCGTCAATTAGCCGATGGCCTGTGCGGTGACCTGAGCAATATTGATGGGTTACGAGCAACTCTCCGCGCAATCAGGCCAGATGTCGTTGTCAATGCGGCCGCTTACACCGCAGTTGACAAGGCTGAAGCCGAGACTGAGTTGGCAGATCTTGTGAACGCCTGTGCTGTTGGAGTATTGGCACAAGAGGTGAAAGCGCTCGGCGGGTGGCTGGTCCATTACTCGACAGACTATGTCTTCGATGGGCATGGATCTGCACCATGGCGGGAGAGCGATGCCGTGGTTCCGGTAAATCACTACGGTGCCAGCAAGCTTGCGGGAGAGCGATTGATCATCGAATCCGGCTGCAAGCATCTTATCTTTCGCACCAGTTGGGTGTATGACGCTCGTGGCAATAATTTCGCCAAAACGATGTTGCGCCTGGCAAAGGAGCGCGAAAGTCTGAGCATTATCGCTGATCAGATTGGCGCGCCAACCGGCGCAGACCTGATTGCGGACGTCAGTGCTTTAACCCTTCAACAGGCTTTGCTGCGTCCCGAATTGTCAGGTCTTTATCACTTGGCGGCCGCTGGTGAGGTTTCTTGGCATGGGTATGCCACTCTTGTGATTGACTTCGCTAAAGCGCAAGGGGAAGAGCTCCGTGTGAAGGACATTAATGCGATCGAGACTTCCGCCTATCCAACGCCTGCACGCCGCCCGCTGAACTCTCGGTTGAACACCGGGAAACTGCGGGACAGTTTTTCTTTGCACTTGCCCGATTGGCGCAGTGGTGTAACCCGAATGCTTATGGAAGTTCTAGATAAATGACCACGACAACGCGCAAAGGCATCATTCTCGCTGGCGGTTCGGGTACTCGTCTGCACCCACTGACCCTTGGCGTGTCCAAGCAAATGCTGCCGATCTACGACAAGCCGATGATCTTCTATCCCTTGTCCGTGCTGATGTTGGCGGGGATGCGCGAAATTCTGATTATTTCCACGCCTGAAGATTTGCCGTGCTTTCAAAAGCTGTTGGGCGACGGTAGCCCATATGGCATCAAGCTGTGTTACGCCGAACAGCCAAGCCCGGACGGGCTGGCTCAGGCTTTCATTATCGGTGAGGAGTTCATTGGTGATGATCCCTGCTGTCTGATCTTGGGAGACAACATCTTCTACGGTCAGCACTTCTCGGACAATTTGCGTTCCGCCTGCCTGCGAGAGGAGGGTGCCACTATCTTCGGGTATCACGTCTCTGATCCCGAGCGCTTTGGTGTGGTTGAGTTTGACGCTAATGGATCAGCATTGAGTATCGAGGAAAAGCCGATAGTGCCCAAGTCCAGCTACGCTGTGACAGGCCTCTATTTCTACGATAATCAGGTTGTCGATATTGCCAAGAGGATCAAGCCGTCCGCGCGCGGCGAGCTGGAAATAACCGACGTCAATCTCGCTTATCTTCAACAGAAGTCGCTGAAGGTTGAAATGCTCGGTCGAGGCTTCGCATGGCTTGATACCGGTACGCATGATTCGCTGCTAGAGGCCAGTCACTTCGTGCATACCATCGAAAAACGCCAGGGCTTGAAGGTCGCCTGCCTTGAGGAAATTGCTTACAGTAATGGCTGGATTGACATGGCGCAGTTGCGTGCTCAAGCCGAGCGCCTAAAGAAAACCGGCTATGGACAGTACTTGGAGAAGCTTCTGGATTCCGCAGTGCGCGAGGGCTGACATTGTTGGCGCAGTAGTCATTTTTCGTAGAGATTGTGATGTGGTTACGCCGAGCCGGGTTGATGTTGGTTTGATATCGATCTTGTTTGGATGCTTTCAATTTTAAGGACGTTTTTTGTGCCTTCCGCCGGGAGGAAGTTATTAATGTCCAGGCACAAGCTGTAGAATGTTCAGCAATCATACCGGTTCTTGCACTCACGGTCGTGGGCGGGCGGCTTCGCCTCATTGGGTACGCCTCATAAAAGAAGCTCCACCCCAATCGTTGATCGGCAAGGATCCGGGTGTTGCGTATGGATTTGGATTTAGGCCGAGCGGCTGTTTTTTCTGGCGGCTTGGCGCAAAGTATTTGCGTCAGTCAGGACGCACAAATGACCGGAAAATATAACTGAACCCGTTTCTGGAAGTATCCACTGGAGAGGGGACTAAGGATTGAGAGCATGGAACTGATTCCCGTAATTATGTCTGGCGGAGTGGGCAGCCGGTTGTGGCCTGTTTCTCGAGAAACCCATCCAAAGCCGTTCATGGCGCTGCCAGATGGCCAGAATCTAATCCAGAAAACGTTCCTTCGTGCTTCGCGTCTGGAAGGTGTGGTGGAAGTTCTGACGGTGACCAACCGCGAACTCCTGTTCAAGACTGAAGATGAGTACAGCGCAGTCAATTCTGCCAAGCATGCTCAGGCTTTCATTCTTGAACCCTTTGGTCGCAATACAGCGGCGGCCGTTGCCGCAGCGGCGCTTCAACTCGAATCCACGCACGGCCCCGATGCCCAGATGCTGGTGTTGGCTGCTGACCACCTGATCAAAGACGAAAAGGCTTTCGCTGCGGCCGTCTCCAGCGCCATGGCGCTGGCTGCCGACGGTTGGTTGGTAACGTTTGGTATTCAGCCAACCTATCCTGAGACTGGTTTCGGTTACATTGAAGCGCAGAAGGATGCCCCTCTTAAAGGTGGCTTGAAAGTCGCGCGTTTTGTCGAAAAGCCTAACCTTGCAACCGCTCAAAATTACATCGGCGCGGGGAACTACTACTGGAATTCCGGGATGTTCTGCTTCCGTGTGGGCTCCGTCCTGGAAGAGCTTCGTCAGCATGCTCCGGATGTAGTCGAGGCAGTTAGCAAAACGATCGATAGCTCGCGTCTGACCTCGTCCGCCAAATATCGTTGCCTGGCCCTTGATGCCGAAGCATTCGCAGCGGTGCCGGACATCTCTATCGATTACGCGTTAATGGAGCGCTCTTCCAAAGTTGCGACTGTTCCCTGTGACATCGGTTGGAGTGATATCGGTTCGTGGAATGCTGTCAGCGAATTGACCGAGCCCGACGAGAACGGTAACCGCTTTGAGGGCGAGGTACTGTCCCATGATTCGCGCAATAACTATGTCAACAGTGAAGACAGGTTGACTGCGCTTGTCGGGGTTGAGGACTTGCTGGTCATTGATACTCCCGACGCGGTGATGATTGCTCACAAGGATCACGCTCAAGACGTGAAGCATATTGTCAATCAGCTAAAGGCCTGCAGTCATACGGTGCATTTGCTTCACCGTACGGTGCATCGTCCGTGGGGTACTTACACCACGCTGGAAAACGGCGAGCGTTTCAAGATCAAGCGCATTGTTGTGAAGCCTAAAGCTTCTTTGTCGCTGCAAATGCATCACCACAGAAGCGAGCACTGGATCGTTGTGAGCGGTATGGCAATCGTGGTCAACGATCAGCAGGAGCTGATGCTGAACACCAATGAGTCCACGTTCATTCGCGCCGGCCACCAGCATCGCCTGATGAACCCGGGAGTCATCGATCTGGTGCTGATCGAAGTGCAGAGTGGTGATTATCTGGGTGAAGACGACATCGTGCGTTTTGAAGATAACTATGGTCGTGTCGACAAATAACGACACTGAACCCGATGCGAGCCCTGCGCCTTGCAGGGTTCAAGCGCCAGTGACATAAAGCCTGGCGGTCCATTCTTGCCGTTGCCGCCTCAGGGCGGCATCGGACATTTCAGCTATGTGAGTAGAATGTATCCTCCTATCGTGACGCAGTGTTTCAAAGCCTATGACATTCGTGGTCAGGTTCCCGCTCAACTCAACGAAGATATCGCTTACCGTATAGGTCGAGCACTCGTGACTGAGTTGCAGGGAAAAGCTTTTGTAGTCGGCCAGGACATGAGGCTCGAAAGTCCTCCTTTGGCGGCAGCGCTGAAGCGTGGCATTACTGAGGCGGGTGCCGACGTAATCGACATCGGGCTATGCGGAACCGAGGAAGTCTATTTCGCTACTAGTCACTATAAAGTCGATGGCGGAGTGATGATTACCGCCAGTCATAACCCCAAAGGCTACAACGGGATGAAGCTTGTCAAGGCCGAGTCTCGTCCTATCAGTGGTGACACCGGTCTTGATGCCATCCGGCAACGCGTCGAACAGGGTGACCTGGGTGACATGGCGGCGGAAAAGGGGACAGTCCGTCAGGCGTTCGATAAAAGTGCTTACATCGACCATTTGCTTACTTATGTCGACATCAGCGCACTGAAACCTTTGAAAATCCTCGCAGACCCAGGTAATGGCGCCGCCGGCCCTGTATTGCGGGCGCTGGCCGCGCGACTACCTTTGAAGTTGCTGTTTATCAATGAAGAGCCTGATGGCACCTTCCCGAACGGCGTCCCTAATCCATTATTACCGGAGAATCGCGAACTGACGCGTGATGCACTGTTAGCAAACCAGTGCGATATCGGACTGGCCTGGGATGGTGACTTCGACCGCTGCTTTTTCTTCGATGCGAATGGGCGTTTCATCGAGGGCTATTACTTGGTTGGCCTTCTGGCCGAGATGCTGCTCATTAAGCACCCTGGCAGCAAGATCATCCACGATCCGCGACTGACCTGGAACACCATCGAGCGAGTTGAGCAGGCGGGTGGTATCGCCGTGCAGAGTAAAACCGGCCACGCATTTATCAAGGAGCGTATGCGCGAAGAGGATGCAGTGTATGGCGGCGAAATGAGCGCTCACCACTACTTCCGTGATTTTGCGTACTGCGACAGTGGCATGATTCCGTGGTTGCTGGTAGCCGCTTTGATGTCGGCTAATGAAAAGAGCCTGTCTCAGTTAGTTGACGAACGAATTTCCGATTTTCCATGCAGCGGTGAAATCAACTATCGCGTTGATGATGTGCCGACAATTATTGAAAAAATACGCAAAGCCTATCTTCCTCTGGAACCAGCGATCGATATGACTGATGGTTTGAGCATGGACTTTGGCGCTTGGCGTTTCAATCTTAGAGAGTCCAATACGGAATCTCTGTTGCGACTGAACGTCGAATCGCGCGCCAGTGAAACCACGCTTTCATCGCAGCTTGCACTGCTTGAGGGGTTGATTTTAGGAGAGAACCAATGAGCTCTATGCTTAAAGCGCTCTGGAGCTATCGCGGGTTTATCTCAGGAAGTGTCAAACGAGAGTTTCAGTCCAAATACAGAAATTCTTTGCTGGGTGCGTTGTGGACGATACTCAATCCGCTGGCGATGATTATCGTATATACCGTCATTTTCGCTGAGGTGATGAGAGCTAAGTTGCCGGGTGTCGAAGGCACTTTTGGTTACAGTATCTACCTGTGCGCTGGGATACTTACTTGGGGGCTATTCGCCGAACTGGTCGGGAGAAGTCAGACTGTTTTTCTCGATAACGCCAATTTGTTGAAGAAAATCAGTTTTCCGCGGTTGTGTCTTCCAGTCGTGGTTGTTGCGAATGCCGGCATAAATTTCATCATCACATTTGGTCTTTTTACTGCTTTTCTGATCATTAGCGGTAATTTTCCTGGTTTGGCATTTCTTGCCTTGGTTCCGTTGCTGTTGATTTTGGTCCTATTTTCAATAGGACTCGGCATTACATTGGGGGTGCTCAATGTATTTTTCCGCGATGTCGGACAGTTCTTTGGGATCTTCATTACATTTTGGTTTTGGCTGACTCCCATCATCTATCCGATTACCGCGCTCTCCAAAGAGTTGCGAGTGTTTATTGACCTTAACCCGATGACCAGCCTCATGGCCGCCTTTCAAGGGGTTCTTGTTACCGGTCAATGGCCGCAATGGGGAACTTTGTGGCAGATCACCACCTTGGCGGTGTTTTTGTGTTTTGTGGGTATGCGTTTTTTCCGCAAGCATGCAGGCGAAATAGTGGACGAACTTTGATGGGTAGTATTTCGGTTGTTGGACTGGGCAAAGCATACAAACAATATCGCACGCGTTGGGGGCGATTGGCTGAGTGGCTCATTCCCAAACTCAAGCCCCAACATACCCTCAAGTGGGTATTACAAGACATCAGCTTTAGGGTGAATGCCGGTGAGGCCGTAGGGATAATCGGGGTCAATGGTGCAGGCAAAAGCACGTTGCTGAAAATGATTACGGGCACTACCCAACCTACGACCGGGAGTGTGGGCATCAATGGGCGAGTCGCCGCTCTGCTCGAGTTGGGTATGGGGTTTCACCCTGATTTTACGGGCAGACAGAATGCCTACATGGCCGGTCAGTTGCTTGGGCTTTCTCTGGAGGAGGTCTCTCTGCATATGTCGGAAATCGAGGCGTTCGCCGACATAGGTGATTACATTGATCAACCGGTGCGTGTGTACTCCAGCGGTATGCAGGTGAGGCTGGCATTTGCAGTGGCAACTGCGGTGCGTCCAGAGATTCTCATCGTCGATGAAGCCCTGTCGGTTGGTGATGTTGCTTTTCAGCGAAAGTGCTATCGACGCATTGAACAGTTTCGTGAAAAGGGCACAACTCTGCTTTTTGTAACTCATGATACTGAAACAGTAAAAAAAATTTGCGATAAAGCGCTCTTCCTTCAGAATGGAAGTGTCGCCGCCTTTGGTACTGCGAAAGAAGTATGCGATACCTACGAACAAGTTTTGTTCGGCGGTGGGAAGAAACCGGCTTTGCCAGTACTAAAGAGTGTCGAGGCAGTGGTTGACCCCAGCTTGCTGAGCAGTTGTGAGCTTTCTTACGGCGATGGTCGCGCGGTTGTTGAGTCGATATGGATGGAAAGCTCGGAGGGGCATCCAGCCAACGTTTTCGGCAGCAACGATAGCTTGATACTGAAGTATCGCGTTCGTTTTACCGAAGAGGTGACACAGATCGCATTTGCCTTCATGGTCAAGACGCGTGATGGCATTGCACTGTTTGGAATGGACACTGCGGATATGCCTGAAGTGAAAGGCAGAACCTTCAGTGCCGGCGAAACGCTCCTGTTAAAATTTGAATTTGGTAATTCATTCGCCCCCGGAACCTATTACGTGAACTGCGGTGTACGGGACGATACCGGTGATGTTGCTTTGTTCTTACATCGCCGTATTGATGTTGTCCTTTTTCGCGTCCGAGCAGATGAGGGTACGTTTGCGAAAACTGGCTTTATAAATGTCCCAGCAAAATTCGAACTTGCAGCGGAGTAAGAGGGTGAGCATTCTAAAGGATTCTAAAGCCTGTCCTGTATTCGTTCACTCTTTGTTTCGGGCGGGAAGTACCTACATATTCAGTGTTTTTAGAAGCTCCAGCGCAGGCTACTGGTGTTATCAGGAACCCATGAGCGAGTTTGTGTTATCTGCGCGGAACGAGCGTGAAAGCATGCTTGCTGCAGACGACAATATGGCAAAGGTGCTGCGTCATCCGGATATGAAGGGGGCGTATTATTCCGAGCTATATAGCGTGTCCGACGAGTGTATAACTCTGCTGGATGAATCCTGTATCTATGATGGTTATTTTGCCACGACTCCAGAGCAGGCGGGCGTGTCATATTTGTCGGGTCTGATATCTTCGGCCAAGGGCAGGCCACTGATTCAAGAGTGTCGTACTAGCTCTCGTATCGGTGTGATAAAGAGTGAGTTGGGCGGGGCTCACATCTATCTATGGCGCAATCCCTGGGACCAATGGTGGTCTTATAAAGTGGATCACTACTTTGATGATGCAAATCAGATTTGCATCAATGGCGCCGATCATCCAAACGTCATCAGTCGCTTGATCGACGAAGTCGGCTTCAACGGTTTGAAAGAGGGGAATATTTTTCAGAAGTTTTCCTGGTTCTACGAGCACCGCTTGTCTCCGGAAAACAGCTACCTTGTTTTTTATGTACTGTGGTTTTTGGGTTTGAAAGAAGGCTTGGAGCACTCTGATTTGCAGATCAATATTGATCGACTCAGCGACAGTCTAGAGTACCGAAATGACATTACCCATGCTCTAAGGGAAATGGGCGTCGACGGACTCGATTTTTCTGAATGCTCAGTACCTCAAGCCGCATACGGTGCGAAAGACAGAGCTTTCTTTCAAGGCATTGAACAGCGTGCCCATGGTCTTTTACTACTTTCCGGGACATCACAGACACTGATTGATGAGGTTGTAGCACTTCGTAAAGTAAGCGAGCCGCTTGTTTGGCATCGAGATTATAGCGCCGAGGCAAGCGCTAATCTGGTTAGGGATGCTGAAAGAGCTCGCGAATTGGCTCTCGGTTTTGAGAAAAGAGTAGTGACTGCGCGCATTGAGCATGAGCGGCAGTTACTTGTTGAGCACGAAAGGTATAATTCTATAGAAGCACGTTTGTTGGCCGAGACGGCTCAAGTACAGATGCTTGATGCCAAGTGTTTGGAACTCATGGATATCTTGGGCGCGGCTGACGCTAAAGCATCCGAAGCGAACATGGTCCGTCAGGAGGTCGAGGACAAACTTGCGTCCAAGGAGGCTGTGTTTCAGAGTGCGCAGCTGGAATCTAAAGCGTTGGCGGCCGAGCTTGAAAGACAGATTCAAGAACTAATGAAAAGTACTTCATGGCGGCTGACCCGACCGCTGCGCGTTTTGAACAAACTGATAAAGGACCCAGGTATTAATTTGAAGGCTTCTCCATTATTGAAGATCAAGCACCAGCTAAAGTCTTTCATTTCTCGTTTAATGCGAAAGGCAGTCGCAAATCCGAGAATTAAGAGTTGGGCTGTCGGTTTTCTTTCGCGTCGCCCGGTATTGAAGGCCCGACTTAAGCGTATTGCGTGGGGAATGCAACAGAGTCATGTTGGCGCCGTGAGTCCTTTGAACCCCACGGTAGGTGCGTCAACATCGTATGTACAGCTTTCCAGATTTAAGAAAAAAGGGAACGGTGAAGATTTGAAATCACCCCTTGAATCTTTTTTCTACTGAGTATTTATTTTGAAAAAAATATTGGCGTTTAGCTTTTTTCCTGCATTTACACCCGTCTCGAACGGTGGTGAATCTAGAATTTTTAATTTTTACAGATCGCTGAGTCGCACGCATCAAGTTACCTTGTTGAGCTCAACTCACCAAGGCAGCGATGAAGAGCGGGTTTTTCATGGCGCCAACTTCATCGAGCGTAGAATTCCCAAGGATATGGCGTTTGATGAAGTCTGGGCCGCACTGTCCAAAGTTTCCGGGAAGGGGGATCTGTCAGGTCCTGCCCTTGCTGTTTGTGCCAAGTACCCAGGCGCCTTTCACGACGCTTATCTTGAAGAGTATGAGTCGGCGGATATAGTTATCCATGACTTCCCATTTACTATTGACTACGATGTGTTCGCCGGTTTTGATAGTAAACTTCGTATTTATAATTCTCAGAATTGCGAAAGTGTTCTCTATCGTTCCTTGCATAGCGATGCAGGATCGGACGAAATTCCGAACTTGGTAGAAGGTCTGGAAAAGAAGATACTTGAACTTTCGGATCTGGTTTTTTACTGCGGTGACGCTGACCTCGTCGCTTTCCATGATCTGGCGCCAACTGCAAAATTCGAGAGTGTTTTTGTTCCTAACGGTATGACACCTGTTCGAACAACGTCTTCGAAAGACAATTCGAGATCAGTTTTCTCTACTGTTTTCATGGGCAGCGGCCATTTACCTAACCAGATCGCTGCGCTGACACTGGCCAATAAAATTGCGCCTCTGGTGCCAGAGGTCAAGTTCAATATTTTGGGTACATGCCTTCCTGAAGGTAAGTATCCCGCTAACGTCATCCGCCATGGTCGGGTGAGCGATGTGCTGAAAGAAGAGTTGCTGGGGGCTAGCCATTTGGCATTGAACCCTATGTCCACTGGCAGTGGATCCAATATTAAGGTGTTGGAGTATCTGGCTAGGGGGCTGCCGGTTCTTTCAACTGAGTTTGGTGTCAGAGGACTTTCTGGTCAGGAGGATGAGCATTTTATCATCTCCTCACTGGAGATGTTTGATCAGGCCATTAGAGATGCTGCGCATTCTCCAGAGCGTCTCTCGTGTATAGGTCAGGCCGGGTTGTCATTTGTTAATGCCAACTTTACATGGGATGCTATTGCTGAAAATGCCAGTAAAAAAATAGTAGACGCTTACCATCGTAATAAAAAAAGTGGCGCGAAGAAGATTGTGACGGTATTAAACGATTACAATTCTTTTGCAGGAATTGGCGGTGGTGCCACTCGGACGCGTGGATTATACGCAGCAGTTTCCGAGACAAGTACGGTTGTATTTTTATGTTTTTCCAGCGATTGTTTCTTGCAGGTAGATTGTCACGATGATAATACATTAGTCATTGCTGTTCCAAAAACTGCGCAGCATCTCGAAGAACAGCGATACGTGAATGCACAATCGCATATATCGTGCGACGACATTGTCGCCGGCCGACATTGCGCACATAATCCTCTTCTGATCAAAATCTACCAGGCCCTGAGGCGGGAAGCTGACAGTGTAGTGATTGAACATCCATTCATGGTGGAGTTGCCAGTCGCATATGCTGACAGATTTGTTTATTCCTCCCAGAATAATGAATTGACGCTGAAAACCCGTCTGTTGGAACACCACCCACTCAGAGACTCTTTAATTAGTGATGTGGCTGAGTTTGAGCGCAAAGCTGTCGAGCTTTCGGCGCTTACGATTGCTGTTTCTGACGACGATGCCGATAGTCTTCTGAGAAAACGACGTACAGCAGGTCCCGCAATAGTTGTACGCAATGGGTCTGCGCCTGCGGCATTGGTAGATGCAACGAGAGCAAGTAAAATTCAGGCTGGTATTTCTGCGCGATCCGCAGTTTTTCTTGGCTCGGCGCATATGCCCAATGTTGACTCCGCTAACTATATTGTTGAACACATTGCTCCAAACTGCCCGGACGTCGAGTTTCATCTGATCGGCTCTGTGTGTAGTTCGATTAGTGTCAAGATGACTCGAAATGTTCATCTATGGGGTGTTTTGGATGATTCGGACAAGTCCGCAGTTATGCAGGCATGTTCTATTGCCATCAACCCCATGATGTCCGGTAGCGGTTCGAATGTGAAGTTGGCCGACTATCTCGCCAACGGATTATTTGTGGTGACGACGATTTTTGGACAGCGAGGTTATCCTGACGTTATTCTAGATCATATAGATGTCGTGACGCTGGAGGATTTTCCAAAGGCGATAATGACAGCGCTTTCCGATTTGGAACTGCTTACACCCGAAGTAAGGCTTTTACGTCAGTCCATATTTAATCATTGCCTGTCCATGCAGGCGCTGGCGGCGGATTTTGTTCACGCGTTAAAAGGTCTTTCAGCGCCTAAGAAGCGTGTGCTCTTTGTGACTTATCGTTATACCTCTCCTGCCATGGGCGGCGCTGAGTTAATGGTTGAGCAACTATTAAGAGCTCTTGGCAGAAGTAATATTTATCAAATTGATGTGGTCGCTCCTGAAGTCAGCTCGATGCACAGCAAATTTCGATTTGCGGAACACTATCATTTCAATGCGAATGACAGTGCGTTCATCAATATGCACAACGTCAGATTTGCCCGCTTTCCTATTGAGCAATCAATGTCGCAATCCGCGGCGCAGGTTCTGGAGCGTGCATGGCAACTGCAACCGACATTTGAGCGTATCGTCTCAGACTCTGTTAAAGCCGGATATGACCGTAGTGGCTTGACGTGGGGTTGGGCATTGCCGGAAGGCCAGGCTCTAAAAGCATCTCGCTGGGCGTATTCGACGTGTGGGTTGTATGTTGCAGAGGAGACAGACGTTCGCATTGAAGGCTACGTCCACCAAAAGGCCTATATCACGGTAATGGACGCTGAAGGAGTGATAATCCTGAGTTCAGAAGTTCAGGGGCACTTTGTGTTGGCGTTTTCCTCTCCTGCTGGGGCGTTGGAAATTACTACATCAATTGGATCCTCTCACCATGAAGATCCTCGTCCTCTGTCATTTATAATGACAGCGTTGTATTTCAATACCGTGCAACTTGATATCTCCAACCCGTCGCTGGTTAATTTGGCTACTGTCGATGCCGAGACGGCTTTTGAGGTTTTGGCGGAAGCTGCCAAGGGGACTCGTGATCCTTTGAGTGTCAAGCTAAGTGATATACGTGGCCCTTTCTCCGAAGCCCTTGAGCATTATGTTGAGTCTCAAGTAAGTAATTATGATCTGGTGATTACTCATAATCACGTGTTTCGCCCGGCTATTGTCGCGGTTGAAAGTGCCAAACGGCATAAGGTGCCGGTAATTATCATACCTCACGCGCATTTAGATGATGATTTTTACCACTTTCCAGATATTAATGACGCGGCGCGTGACGCCGATCTGGTATTGGCTTCTCCTCTCGCTGCTTGTGAGTTTTATCGTCGCCGAGGCGCCAATGTCAGTTATCTGCCAGCCGGGATTGATACCAGTGAAATATTCCATCAAGACGATGTAGATGCTTTTCGAGCCGTGTTTCCGGTAGATCGCCCTTTTGTTTTAGTATTGGGCAGAAAATCAGGTGCGAAGGGCTATAACGACACAATTGCAGCCATTGAGAGGTTGAATGGCAAAGGTAAAAACTTACATGTAGTACTGATTGGACCTGACGATGACGGTCTGCCTGTACTATCCGCCCATGCGAGTTACTTGGGCAAGCAGCCCAGGAATGTAGTTCGTGGAGCGCTCATGTCATGTTTTTCATTGATCAATATGAGTAGTAGCGAGAGCTTCGGAATAGTGCTGCTGGAAGCTTGGTTAGCCGGTAAGCCGGTAATTGCGAACAGTGCTTGTGCAGCTTTTCATGATATGGCGGTTGATGGTGTCAATGCTGTATTGACGGACCGCGAAGGATTGGAAGAGGCAATCACTCGACTGATTGGAAATCCAGCATTGTGCTCGACATTGGCGGAGAACGGCCGACGCATTACTCATGAGTATGACTGGTCGGTTATCGGTGATCGCTTTATCACCACTTGCAACGAGGTTCTGATATAACGGTCGAGGTAATTATTGGTTTTCGTGGGGAACGGCCTGTGACGTCGAATATAAGTCGTTCTTCGCATTGTTAAGGAAATTGATTCTATAATGTCCAATGTTACTTGATCAACGGGAACGAAAAAATGGTCGGTGTTGAAAGTTGGTTTTCGAAAGTGATTGTGACTTTATTGGTGGGGGTATGAGGCTTTGTCCATTGGGCGTGTCGAAGGCTCAATTGGCAGATTTGCAGAATTTTAAAGGGAGCTGTTCTTTACCGGTTACAGATTGTCGAGGTGCAATAAACTCAGGGCTTGAAGGGGCAGGGTTTTGAATAACGGTGATTTTGGCGTGAGGCCATTGAAGTGGCTCGCGTTGGTCCTGGCTATATTGGCATGCGCGTTTTACGCAGTTTACCTGGGACACGCGATTCTAAGTGACAGAGTCTTGTATGCCGATGGTTCGAATTTTTTTGTGCAGTTGTTGAGCCAAAATAAGGCGTGGCCGATTGCTGATGATCCGAAGCACATACGGTTGTTTGCGAATATAGTAAATCAACTTCCTGTTGCTATCGCTATTAAGTTAGGGATGGAAAGCGTCAGCGGACTGAGATTTCTGTTTGGTGCTGGAGCTTTTTTGGGCACGGCGCTTGTTTATTTTTTCTGTTTCTTCTTAAGTCGTCGGGCAAATGACTCTCGCGTTTTTTTCTTTGCTCTAGCCAGTCTGATTACTTGCGCAATTCCGTCCGATATTTTCATTCTGAATCAGTCTTTTATTTCGTTGGCCTTTGCGTGGGTGCTGATTCATTACCTGCTGTTGAAAATCAATATTCGATGGTTTGACTGGCTAGTGATTGCAGTTGTTTCTTTGATATTGTTCAGAGGGCATGAAAATCTGGTTCTTTGGGGGTGCGTTATTTTTGTTGGCGCGCTAGCTGCAGTTTGGTTCAGCGGTGCACGCGGTGATTTTCGTAAAAGCCCACACCTCTATGTAATCGGTGCTGTCGGCGTGGCCCAGTCACTGTTTGTTCTCTATTGGCAGTTTACTCATCCTGTTGGTCAGGAAACCAACGCTTTTCTAGAACTTGTCAAATTTGCAATGCCGCAGGAAATGTGGGTCGGCAATACGAGAGTAAGTCTTTTGGCGACTGTTTTACTTGTTGTGGCAGTGCTTTACGGATGGTTCGCTCGTAGCATAGGTAAGGGCGGCGCGCTACTTTTCGTGCTGGTCTTTTTAATATTTCTGTCATTGTCCGGTGTCGCGCTGCATGCCGGGGTTTTAGCAATACAGGATTTCAATCTGACTGACCCGCGCAGGGAGTTTAATTATCGGTTTCTGATGACCATCGGCTCCCCTGGATGGATGCTCGCTTCGATTTTATTTGTGTGTGCAAAAATCGATGTTGATGTGCGTGGTGCTTATTTTGCGATCATCGCGCTTTCAGTTGGCTTGATATCCGCATCTCTCTGGCAGGTCTCCAATACCCTACAGTGGCTCGAATTCAAGAACGCTGCTCTTCACGAACTTAATGAGGCACCAGGGCCAATTTTACAACCTGACTCTGTGAGAGAAAGGCTGAGTTCGGAGCAGCGCGAGTATGCTTATAAGTATCGTTGGGTCTGGACGTGGCCAGTATTCGGTATGAGCTTACAGAACGACGGTAGGGTTGTTAAAATGTTCAGGCCTGAAGGGTTTGATGATTATTTCAAACCTCCGAAAAAGATTCCTTTTGTTCCACTTTCGGGCGGCGAATATGGCAGCGAAGGACAAGGTTTGTATTCATTTGACGGTTTTCAAGCCGCTGGAAAAAAACAATGATGAAGTTGTTTTTAGGTTTTTTATTGGTATCTGGGGTTGGGTGGATTCTTGATCTGTTTTCCTATACGGCTCTGACCCAGGCTTTTGATGTGTCGCCTGCCTTTGCAAATTTCGCATCATCTATGGTCGGTGTTACGTACGTATGGTTGATTGCTCTCAATCGTGTTTTCAAACGAGGTGGGCACGGCAAGTATGTTTTTTTACCGATCTACTGGGCTTATCAAGCGGTGTCTATCATAGGGTATTCGCTGCTGATTTCCATCGTCGTTGTAAAACTGGTAGATTTCGGGGTTGATCAGGCATTTGCACTGCCAGTGGCTGTTATGGCGAAGCTTATGGTCACCCCCGTTAATTTATTGACGAATTTTCTGTTTATGACTGTTCTTACGAAATTTATGAGTGCTGATTCCGATGGCCAAGTCTGAAGCTAATCCGAAAATCCTGGTGTTCGTCCCTACCTATCGCTGTGAAACGCAGATCACTCGCGTTATCGATCAGTTTGATGAGAGCGTACAGGCCAGGATCGATACCGTCATGGTTGTTGATAACCGCTCACCTGACGGTACCCTTGAGGCTGCCATCGAGCGCGGCAAATTAGTCCTGAAGAGTTGTAATTTCATCGCTTGGTGTAACGATGATAACTATGGCTTGGGAGGATCGCACAAAGCGGCCTTTCGCTATGCCGTAGAGAACGGCTTTGATTTCCTTATTGTGCTGCACGGTGACGACCAGGCCGATATTCGTGATTTGATGCCACAATTGCAATCCGGATTGGATAAAGACGTTGATTGTTTGTTAGGTGCACGTTTCATGCGTGGTAGCCGTTTGAAAGGATATTCCTGGTTTCGTACATTCGGTAATCGGGTTTATAATGCATTGTTTTCCATGGTCACAATGCGTGCGATTTATGATTTGGGATCTGGATTGAACCTCTATCGTGTAGCGGCGTATCGCGACTTCTACTACAAAACATTTCCTGACGACTTAACGTTCAATTATATGATGCTGCTGGCTAGCTATCAGCGGAAGCAAGTGGTGCGCTTTTTTCCCATCAGCTGGAGAGAAGACGATCAGATATCGAACGTCAGATTGTTCCGTCAAGCACTTAAAGTCTTGAGGTTGCTTGCGGGATTTGGTCTGCGGCGCGACAGGTTCGTCACTAAAGAGTTGCGCTCTCGGGCATTTGATGCTTACACGGGACAAATTCGCTATAGCCAAGGCTCAGCTTCCAATGAGTAAAAGCTTGAAGGTCTACTTCGGACTACTGCTGATCGTGGTGATGGGTTGGTTGTGGTTACGTGCGCCGGATATCGCCAGTTTTGGTCGTGAGACACACTGGGCTGGTCTGGTGGGCATTACGCTTCTTTATCTCTGCTCACATGTATTGCGCATGCTGCGCTTGGTGTTGTTGACACTGGATGATCGCGATAAAGCGTTTCCTTTGGTTGCTGCGCACACACTGACAGCGTTTCCAAGTAGTTTTCTGCCATTCAAGCTGGGCGAGATTTTACGCCTCGCTTCTTTTTTTCATGTGTACGGAAAACGGCAAAAAGCACTGGCTGTCTGGCTGGCGGAGCGCTTTGGAGATGTAGTGGTCATCTCCGCCTTTATTCTCGGGTTGTACATTTTTAATATTCAAGTCGTGCCCGCAATGCGCACGGTTTTTGTATTGTTTGTATTGGCCAGTGGTTTGAGTCTATTGGGTTTTTTTGCTGTCGCTAAGATCTTTGTATATTTGAATCGTCATCTTGTACTGACCAGTTATACGCCGCGCGGACTCATCCTGCTACGCGCGAGCCAAGTATTGCGCAGGCTTGAAGTCGCGATCTATAAGTCCGTCGAGGGGCGGGTTTCAGGTTTTCTGCTGCTCTCCGTACTTATCTGGTCTATCGAGATTCTGGCGTTGTCTTTATTCATCAATCAACTTGGGATCGGAGACCCAGATCTCGCGGCGCTGTTCACCTCCGGTTTGCTGGCGAGCTTACCCGGCGGCGGTGGAGTCTCGAGTGCCTTCGGTCTTTACCAGTCGCTGGGGCTGGTGGCATTGACATTGGTATTTCTGCTCGTCGTTTCGCTGTCGGCGCGCTCCAAAATTCTAAGGACCCGAGATGTCTGAAGCTTATACCAAACTATTGCTGATCCTTGATGATCGTGAGTTCGCCTTTGGGGAGGTGCGTAGCTTGGTTGGCTCGCGTCGATTCGGTGATATCGTCTTCAAACGCCGACCACTGATTGAACATTTCCTTGCCGCACTGCCGGCGTGGAGTCGTTCACAAGTGATTCATTTGCAGAATGACGCTGATCTTGTCGCGCTGCGCTCGACGCTGGAAGCATGCAGTGAGGATACATCTGTCTGCGTGATCGCCGGGCGCGCCGGTTTTTCACAACCTGAACGCCTTACCCAGTTAGTAGAGCGCCTGCCGTATGCGGAAGAGGACTTTACCGATACGCTTTACAAACCGATGCTGGTATTTCTGCGTAATGCCCATGTGTTGGTCGACCAATGGTCGGCGTTTCTGGCGGCACCTCTTCATACGTGGGAGAGGGCGTGGCAGGGCGCTCAGCGCTTGCAATCCGTCGAACCCTTGGATTTGGGAAAGATCCGCGATTTCCTTTCTTACACCAGCGGTTCTACAGCAACGCGCCATTTCAACGAAATGCAGATGGACGCGTATTACTACACGAAGCGATCCACTGACAAGACCAAGATGCGCGCGGAGTACTCCTTTTATAGTCTCGCTCCCGAAGGCATGCGGCCTTGGCTGATACAACCTTTTGGTTTTCAGGATGATGGTGATCGTGCATCTTACAAAATGTTGCGTTATTACCTGGCAGATACTGCTTTGCAATGGGTTCACGGCGCTTTTGAACCTGATACCTTCACTTCTTTTGTTGACCGACTGCTGTTCTTTCTTTCGGAGCGCTCAAGGGAGGCCTGCACAAAGGAGCAGTCGGCTGCCACGGCGCGAGAACTGTTCGTTAGTAAACTTGAAAAACGGGTTGAGCAGTTCCTTGCGATGGAAGAGGGGCAGCGGATCAATCGTTTGGCTGCCAGCGCTAGTCCTGAACTGGATATCTCGCGCCAGTTAGAGCGTTTCGTGAAGCTCTACAAACGCTTCGAGAAAGGTTTTGCATTTGATTACCGTGTGGTTGGGCATGGTGACCCTTGCTTCTCCAACATACTTTATGATCAACAACGCTATCTGCTAAAGCTGATCGATCCTAAAGGCGCGCTGACGGAGGAGGGGCTGTGGACGCACCCTTTGTATGATCTGTGCAAGGTATCGCACAGCGCATTGGGCGACTACGATTTTATTAATAATGGTCTCTACCACGTAGGTTTCACCGACAGTAATCAGTTGTTGCTGAGTTTTAAACACACCAATCACTCCGTGCTGAAATCTGTCTTTGTTCAGCGAGTCAAGGCCGCAGGCCACGACGTTCGCGTCATGCGTCTGGGCGAAGCATCACTTTTTTTGTCGATGCTGCCGCTGCATATAGATTATCCAAACAAGGTGATTGCTTTCCTGCTGAACGCTCACCATATACTCAATGAGGTTGAAAGTGAATCAAGAGTTTGAGAGCGTTGACGGTGTATTGGTCGTTGATATTGATGGCACACTGTGTGGAATTAAAACGGCGGATCAGTCGTACGCCGATCTGACTCCCGATCAGGCAATGCTGGCTAAACTTCGCGAATATCAGGGTAAAGGCTATCGGATCTTGCTGTTTACGGCGCGTAATATGAACACTTATAAGGGTAGTCTGGCGCTTATCAATAAACATACTGCCCCAGTTCTTCTCGAGTGGCTCGCCAAGTGGGAGGTTCCTTACGACGAAATTCTGTTTGGCAAGCCTTGGCCGAAAAAGCGCGGCTTTTATATAGATGATCGGTCTGTGCGCCCGGACGAGTTTCTCAATATGACCGAAGAAGAAATCCATAAATTGCTGGGGCAGGAGTAGGAGTCTGACATGTCGGTGAATATTGTTATCACTATGGCGGGCCGCGGATCGCGTTTCTATGAGGCCGGTTACACGGTACCAAAGTATGAAATCCCTGCGCATGGAAAAAGTTTGTTCGATTGGTCGATGCTTTCTTTACGGAATTTTCTTACAGCCGATTGCCGTGTAATTTTTGTATGTCTGGAAGAAAATAATTCGGCTGATTATGTTCGCAGGCAGAGCGAGGCAATGGAGCTTCGTGATGTCCACGTTATCGAGATTGGTCAGGTGACTGATGGCCAAGCGACGAGTGCGTATCTGGCACGTGAATTCTGGCGGCCAGAAGATCCTCTGCTTATTTATAATATCGATACATATGTTAATCCACACGCCTTGCTCCCAGCCTCTATTCGTGAGGGTGCTGACGGATGGGTTCCGTGCTTCCAGGTTCCGGGCGATCATTGGAGTTTCGTCAAATTGGGTGATGATCAGTGGGCTACCGATTTGGCTGAAAAGCAGCGTATCTCGGATTTCGCGTCAATTGGTCTGTACTGGTTTTCGCGAGCTGAAGACTATGAGAAAGCCTATGATCGTTTCTTTGCTGACGCCGAAAATCTCGTTCGGGGCGAGCGTTACATTGCGCCACTTTATCGACAACTGATTGCCGAGGGCCGGAAAATTTCAATAACGGATCTTGCTGTTAATGACGTCCATGTATTAGGTACACCGGCTGAATTGAATGCATTTCTGGAGTTGAACCGAGAAGATCTGCTTGTCGATTGATTGGTGCGCTTCGAGATTGGCTAGCTAAAGTAAGTTCCTGTATTTGGCGGGCGGATTACAATATGTTGTCCGCCGGATCTTCTCGAGTGATGCTCGGTGTCCACGTTTCAATCGATCAGTCGTGCGACGGGATTGTTCTCTATTGCCCTTGATATCTTGGCGGTGGGTTGGAATGGGGTGAAAGGCCGCCTTCGAGGCCGCTGTCGTGAGTACGCGACTTCAATGGTAATCTGAGATATCAGTGATACGAGGTACCGGTGTGTCCAATAAAAATTTAGTCTTCCAGGCGTCTGTTGTCGACGCCTCAACGAGAGCGCTTGTCAAGTCGCAGAAGCCGATCACCTTATGGTTGACCGGGTTGAGTGGCGCTGGCAAATCGACCATCGCCAACGCTTTGGAATTGGCATTGGTCAAGCGTGGTCGGCATACTTATTTACTGGATGGCGACAATGTGCGTCTGGGGCTGTGTAAAGACCTAGGATTCAGTGATGCTGACCGGGAAGAAAACATCCGCCGAATTGCAGAACTGGCCAAATTGTTCATGGATGCCGGCCTGATCGTGATCACTGCATTCATCTCCCCATTTCAACGTGATCGTGCGTTGGCTCGCGACGTGATTGGCGATGAAAAGTTTATCGAGGTCTTCATTGACACGCCTTTGGCGGAGTGTGAGCGTAGAGATCCAAAGGGCCTTTACGGCAAGGCTCGCTCCGGCGTGATCAAGAATTTCACGGGGATTGACTCGGTCTATGAGAGCCCGCTGGATCCCGATGTTCGTGTCAATACGCTGGAAGAGAGTCTAGAAACCTGCGTGGCGAAAATTCTCGACTGTCTGAATCAGCGGGTGCTGGCATGAAGACTCTCGTCATTATCGGCGCAGGTTTTAGTGGGACAGTAACGGCCATTCAGTTTTTGACGCATTGCCCGCTTGGTGTTCGAGTGATTCTGATCAACCGCTCAGGCGGTATGGCTCGAGGTTTGGCGTATGGAACAAATAGTGCTCAGCATTTGCTCAATGTTCCGGTTGGCAATATGACAGCCTTGGTGGATGAGCCCGATTCATTTCAACAGTTTTGCCAGAAAACTGATCCGAGCGTGTCGGGGTCCTCTTTTGTGCCACGTAAGCTTTATGGTGATTATCTGTCCTTCTTGCTGGACTCCGCCGTGGAGCGTGCAGAAAACGTTTCGCTTGATCGATTGGCGGCGGAGGTGCACAGCCTCCGGTCTGATCAGAAGGGTGCGATCGTCGAGCTGGCAGACGGAGAGCAAATACGTGCTGATCACGTCGTGCTTGCATTCGGACACTTTGCGCCACTGAATCCTCAATGCGTTGGACCTGCTATCTCCGCGGGTTGCTATCAGCAGGATCCGTGGGATCGTGAGCGTCTGTTACCCAATGCAGACAACCCCGTCCTTCTGATCGGTGCCGGGCTGACCGCTCTGGATGTAGCGCTCAACATCGATCAGTGCAATTCACGCCCGATCTACATGTTGTCGCGCCGTGGCTTGCAACCATTGGCTCATCGCCATCACGGTAAGGGGCTGGCGTTGAATGCCGGAATCACCGAACGATTGCTTGGCGTAAAGCCTACGGCGAGCAATTATCTTCGGGAAGTTCGTGGTCTTGTTAAAACGGGTGAAGTTGAAGGTCGTGATTGGCGGGATTTCATTGCTGCCTTGCGCCCAGCGACGCCGGCGCTTTGGGCTCGACTGCCAGAGATCGAGCGGCGCCGTTTTTTGCGCCATCTGCAACCTTACTGGGATGTGCATCGTCATCGTGTTGCCCCTGAGACTCATGAGCGCTTTCTAGAGGCGCTGGGCAGCGGACGAATCATTTCATTGGCAGGGCGAATTAAGGAAATAAGCCCAGAAGGCAAGGGCGTGCGTGTTAGCTTTCAGAGACGTGGTAGCCACCAGACCGAATATATCGATGTTGGGCAGGTTATCAATTGTACCGGGCCCAATTCGAATTTACGGTATGTCGATGATCGGTTGATTACTCAATTACGCGATGAAGGACTTCTCCTGCCAGACTTACTCGGTTTGGGGTTGCATGTAGATGAACGCTTGGCGGTTAAAAACGCTGACGGGAATGTTTCAACATGGCTTTCCTATATAGGTCCGATGCTCAAGGCCGATTTATGGGAAGCCACAGCCGTACCTGAATTGCGCGAACTTGCGAAAAATTTGGCTTGTAGGCTTGCCGATGGCTTTCGACAAGGTCCCCTGGCAGGTTGATCCAAACGCCTAAAAAGTCGTCAGGGGGGCGGCAAATATCGGTTCATGGGGTACTATTCTCCCGTTCCGCAGAAAAATGCAAAGTCTCGGCCTCATCCACATTGCCAGACTGCATTTTTTCTTGTTATCACGACGTTCAAATGGAGTTTAGAGGATTCGCATGAAAGCAATCGTAACTGGCATCACTGGTCAAGACGGCGCCTACCTGGCGGAACTGCTGCTGGAGAAGGGGTACACCGTTTACGGTACCTACCGTCGTACCAGTTCTGTCAATTTCTGGCGTATCGAAGAGCTGGGTATCCAGCAGAACCCTAACCTGCATTTGGTCGAATATGATCTGACAGATCTCTCTGCCAGCATCCGTTTGCTGCAAACCACTGAAGCCACCGAGGTTTATAACCTCGCCGCGCAGAGCTTTGTGGGCGTGTCGTTCGAGCAGCCAATCACTACTGCCGAAATCACTGGCCTTGGTGCCGTGAACCTTCTGGAAGCGATCCGCATCGTCAATCCAAAGGTGCGTTTCTACCAGGCATCGACTTCTGAAATGTTTGGTCAGGTACAGGCTATTCCGCAGGTCGAGAGCACGCCTTTCTATCCGCGCAGCCCCTACGGCGTCGCCAAGCTTTACGCTCACTGGATGACCATCAACTACCGTGAGTCGTACGGTATTTTTGCGACCAGCGGTATTTTGTTCAACCACGAATCGCCTCTGCGTGGTCGTGAGTTCGTAACCCGCAAAATCACTGACTCCGTGGCCAAGATCAAGCTCGGTCTGCTCGATAAAGTGGAGCTGGGCAACCTCGATGCCAAACGTGACTGGGGTTTTGCCAAGGAGTACGTAGAAGGGATGTGGCGCATGCTGCAGGCTGATGTACCGGATACCTTCGTATTGGCGACCAATCGTACCGAGACCGTCCGTGATTTCGTATCCATGGCGTTCAAGGCCGCTGGTATCACTATTTCCTGGTCGGGCACTGCTGAAGCCGAACAGGGCACTGATGCTGTTACCGGCAAGGTACTGGTTACCATCAATCCGAAGTTCTACCGTCCTACCGAAGTTGAGTTGCTGATTGGCAACCCGGCCAAGGCCAAAGAAGTGTTGGGTTGGGAACCGAAAACTTCGCTTGAAGAGCTTTGCCGCATGATGGTCGAGGCTGACCTGCGTCGTAACAAGCAAGGGTTCTCTTTCTGATGATCAATGCTGGCAAACGTGCGCTGATTACGGGTATTCATGGATTTACCGGTCGCTACATGGCGGCTGAGCTGCAAGCTCATGGCTACGAAGTTGTCGGGATGGGCAGTCAACCCTCCGACGATCACAATTATCATCAAGTCGACCTGGCTGACGGTATTGGTCTACGCACGTTGCTGGCAAAGATTCAGCCGGATGTCGTTGTGCACCTTGCAGCTCTGGCATTTGTCGGACATGGTGCGGCGGATGCGTTCTATCAAGTCAACTTGATAGGCACGCGTAATTTGCTGGATGCTGTTGCCGCTAGCGGGAAGGCTCCGGATTGCGTTTTGATTGCCAGCAGCGCCAATGTCTATGGCAATGCATCGGGAGGCATGTTGTCGGAAGCTACAGTGCCGGCTCCTGCCAACGATTACGCCGTTAGCAAGCTGGCCATGGAGTACATGGCCAAGCTCTGGATGGATCGTCTTCCCATAGTTATCGCGCGGCCATTCAATTACACAGGTGTTGGGCAGGCCGAGAACTTCCTGTTGCCGAAAATCGTCTCCCATTTCCTGCGCAAGGCGCCAAGGATTGAATTGGGTAACCTCGATGTTTGGCGCGACTTCAGTGATGTTCGGGCGTTGGTCAAGGCTTATCGTGGTTTGATCGACGCGAAACCCTTGGGGCAGATCGTGAATGTCAGTTCGGGACAAACGCACTCACTTCGAGAGGTTATCGAGTTGTGCAAGTCGCTGACTGGGCATGACATCGAAGTCGACGTGAATCCAGCGTTTGTCCGCGCCAACGAGGTGAAAACCTTGTGCGGGGATAACTCGAAGCTGCGGGATCTGGTTCCCGGATGGGCAACGGCGCCTCTAAGCGAAACCCTGAGCTGGATGCTGACGGCTGATAAATGAAGTTAATTCTTTCTGTTGAGCCGGTCCGTTTTCCACTGACCGGCATTGGTCGCTACACCTATGAGTTGGCGCTGCGACTGCAGCAGAATTGTGAAATTACTGACCTGCAGTTTTTTGCAGGTCGGCGATTTCTACCGTCGTTGCCTGCTGCTTCCGATACGTCGGGTAACGGTTATGGTCTGAAGCGAGCCGTTCAGAAGAATGTCCTGGCGGTTGAGGCCTATCGTTTGCTGATGCCATTGCTCAGGAAGCGAGCGCTTAAAGGTCATGGTGAATTTCTTTACCACAGCCCCAATTATTATCTGCCTCCGTTTGCCGGACGCAGTGTTGCTACCTTTCACGATCTTTCTCCCTTTACGTGGTCCCACTGTCATGCGCCGCAACTTGTGCGCTATTTGCAGAAGGAGCTCAAGACGACGTTGGTCAGGGCTGATGCTTTGATAACGGACTCTGAATACACGCGTAAAGAGTTGTCCGACTATTTTTCCTGGCCTATTGAGCGGATTCACACTGTGCCGTTGGCCAGTTCTGCCGAGTTTCATCCTCGGTCTGCGGACGACCTCTGGTTGACTCTGTCGCGACATGGTCTTCAGGCGGGCGGCTACAGCTTGTTTGTGGGTACCATCGAGCCGCGCAAGAATATTGATACCTTGCTCAATGCTTATTCACGTCTGCCACTGGAGCTGCGCAAGCGCTGGCCGCTCGTGTTGACGGGTTACTATGGATGGCAAAACGAGGATATTCATAACCGGCTTGAAAGCGCACGTCGCGAGGGCTGGGCCTACTATCTCGGTTTTGTTCCCAGCGAAGACTTGCCTCTGTTGTTTGCCGGCGCCCGGCTATTTACCTTCCCCTCGTTGTACGAGGGTTTCGGTTTACCGGTGCTAGAGGCTATGAGTTCGGGCGTTCCCGTCGTTTGCTCCAACAGTTCTTCCCTGCCAGAGGTTGCCGGTAATGCGGCACTTATGTGCGAAGCAACGGACACGCTGGCGTTGACTGAGCTTTTGCGCCGAGGCCTTGAAGATGAGGTGTGGCGCGCCAGTGCCATCGAGCAGGGATTACTGCACACAGCGAAGTTTTCCTGGCAGCGGTGCGCAAAAGAAACGTTCGAGGTTTATCAGAAGGTGGTCGACGGGCGATGATCAAGGTTCTGCACTTCTTCAAGACTTATTACCCGGAGACAATGGGGGGCATCGAACAAGTCATCTTTCAGATTGCCGAAGGTGGTTTGCAGCATGGGTACGAGTCCCAAGTGCTCTATCTCAGTGAGCGAGGGGCTGCACGCAATGAACCGATTGCGCATCATCTGACCCATCGCTCAAAACTGGATCTTCACGTTGCTTCTACGGGATTCTCGTTTTCGGCGCTCAGGGATTTCATCGAGCTGGCTCGAGAAGCGGATATTGTTCATTACCATTTTCCTTGGCCTTACATGGATCTCGTTCATTTTGCGAGTCGAGTCGGCAAGCCTAGTGTGGTCAGCTATCACTCCGATATCGTCAAGCAAAAAACGCTTCTCAAACTTTATCAGCCACTAATGAATCGCTTCTTGTCCAGTGTCGACTGTATTGTCGCGTCGTCGCCAAATTATCTGGCCAGCAGCCCGGTTTTGACACGATTTGAAGATAAGGTACGGGTTGTTCCTTACGGTCTGGATCGCTCGACTTATCCCGTCCCTTCTGCAGAGAAACTGGCATTCTGGCGAGACCGGTTGGGTGAGCGATTTTTTCTTTTTGTAGGTGCCCTGCGTTATTACAAGGGCCTGGATTACTTGCTTGAGGCAGCCAGGGCGACCGGGTTACCGGTGGCCATTCTTGGAGGCGGGCATCTTGAGGCAGAACTCAAGGCTCAAGCCGCGGGAGCGGGTGTGCCCAACGTGCATTTTCTGGGGTTGTTACCTGACGAAGACAAGGCTGCGCTGCTGACGCTTTGCTACGCTTTTGTCTTTCCGTCGCATTTGAGATCGGAGTCTTTCGGAATTTCCCTGCTCGAAGGGGCTATGTACGGAAAACCGATGATCTCTTGTGAAATTGGCTCGGGCACCACCTACATCAATATTGCCGAAGAAACCGGATTGGTCGTCCCTCCCAGGGATTCCATTGCATTGGCACAGGCTATGACAACGCTGTGGAGCGAACCTGCGACAGCTGCCAGGATGGGCTTGGCCGCCGAACGCCGGTTTGAGGAGGTGTTTTCCTCAAGTATGATGGCGCAATCCTACGCTGATATTTATCGCTCGTTGCTATAAAGCTTTTCGCAACCCATGTTAATGGGCTGTCAGGACAATGCCTTGCCTGGCGGATGTTTGCGGATAATTAGAGTCGATTTTTTTCGTTTTATTGTCTGGCTACGTGCGTGCAAGTTTTTCTCAAGCAAAGTTTGTTTCATTTAATATTGCTTGTTGCAGAGTGTGTGCGTGAGTTTGCCAAAGAACTTGGTTTGTTAGAGTCTGTAAGCCGCGCAAAATGCAGCAGTGAATTTTGCCTCAATGAAGGCGGGTTTCAGGGTTTTATGACGTGGCGCAAGTTGTCTTTTCCTGCTGCTTTGAAGTGGCCAAGAATCGCGTAATTCAATAGACTGCCACTCGCATATCCCTCGACCAAGTGATCTCCATGGTTGCTACAGTCACGCGTCCATTTGCCGCTTCAACGAGGCTGTTGTCGACAGGCAAGTATTGATTTCTTAGCTCAAGGTGCTTTCATGAGATCCAAGACATTCCTGATTACCGGCGGTAATGGTTTTCTGGGGAGAGCACTCATAGATCGGCTAATACTGGAGTCGGATTGTTCTGTCGTAGCGCCGATGCGTACTAGAACTCATGAGCATGCTCCAGGTGTGGACGTTATACCCTTCGAAGGTCTCAGTGGGGCTAACGATTGGAGTCGCGTCCTCACAGAAGTTGATGTTGTCGTCCATGCGGCAGCGCGCGTTCACGTCATGGACGAAGTCGCGGTCGATCCCTTGGCTGCATTCCGAGAAATCAATGTCGATGCGACTTTGAATCTCGCTCGTCAGGCTGCAGCGTCAGGAGTTAAACGGTTTATTTTCGTCAGTTCGGTGAAAGTGAACGGAGAGAGCACTTTTTCAGGCGCTCCTTTTTGCGCCGATGATTTGCCTGCACCACTTGACGCCTATGGCATTTCCAAATTTGAAGCCGAGCAGGGCTTAAAGCGACTGGCGCAGGTTACGGATATGGAAGTGGTGATTATTCGCCCGGTTCTGGTCTACGGTCCGGGGGTGAAAGCTAATTTTCTCACCATGATGCAATGGCTGGAGCGCGGCGTCCCGTTACCATTCGGCTCAGTGCGTAACAGCCGTAGTCTGGTGTCAATAGGCAATCTTGTAGATCTCATCGTGACCTGTGCCAGCCATCCGGGTGCTGCCAATCAAACTTTTATGGCGAGCGATGGCGAAGATGTTTCCACGAGTGACCTGTTGCGCAAGCTAGGCCAAGCGTTGGGTAAGCCCAGTTATCTCTTGCCTGTTCCGGTATGGGTGATGAAGCGGCTGTTGGCACTGGTAGGACGGCGGTCTATATCTCAGCGGCTTTTCGGCTCTCTGCAGGTCGATATCGGTAAAAATCGACAGTTACTGGGTTGGACCCCGCCCATCAGTCTCGATAAGGGTCTTGCTTTGACCGCAACGCACTTTCTGGAAACCCGCAAATCATGACTTATGGATGGTTCCTTTCCGTCGTTCTGTGCCTATCCTTCTCCCTCACCTGGGCGTTACGCCGTTACGCATTGGCGCGCAGTTTGATGGATATTCCGAATGCGCGCAGTTCGCACTCTGTGCCTACTCCTCGTGGCGGTGGCGTAGCGATAGTGATCGCATTTGTTTTTGCGCAAGTAGTGTTATGGGGCGTCGGAGTTACTTCGGGTAGCGCTTTTCTCGCTGTTGCCGGCGCTGGAAGTCTGGTTGCAGTGATTGGCTTCATGGATGACCACGGCCATATCGCGGCACGCTGGCGTCTGCTGGGGCATTTTCTGGCTGCGGGATGGCTGTTGTTCTGGATGGGCGGCATGCCCGTGGTTGAGGTACTCGGAGCGCAGGTCGATCTGGGTATCTTTGGTCATTTCCTGGCACTGTTTTATCTGGTATGGCTACTTAATCTTTACAACTTCATGGATGGCATCGATGGCATCGCAGGTGTCGAGGCGGTTTGTGTTTGTCTTGGGGCGTGTGTGTTGTATTGGCTTGTCGATGCAGCAGCGTTGATCTGTGCTCCGTTGATGTTGGCTGCGGCGGTGATGGGCTTTCTCTGCTGGAATTTTCCGCCGGCAAAAATTTTCATGGGTGATGCGGGTAGCGGATTTCTTGGCGTTGTTCTGGGCGGTCTTTCTCTGCAGGCTGCGTGGCATGATCCTTCACTATTTTGGGGCTGGCTCATACTGCTCGGTGTGTTTATCGTGGATGCCACCTTCACGTTGTTCCGGCGCCTGTTCAGAGGAGACAAACTGTATGAGGCTCACAGAAGCCACGCCTATCAGTTTGCTTCCAGGCAATTTGGCCGGCATTTGCCCGTAACCTTGGCAACAGGCTTGATCAATCTATGCTGGCTGTTGCCGATTGCGGTAGGTGTTATACGGTTTGAACTGGGCGGCGTATGGGGTGTACTTTTAGCCTATATCCCGCTGGTTTTTCTCGCGATCAGGTTTCATGCTGGGGAGCTTGAAAAGACCGCTGATGAGGGAAAAGAAAACAATTCTGTCAGCTAGGTTTAGAGTCATGATGCCGGCTTGTGGTGATTCATTACGGTGATCAGCATTTGAAAGAGGGAAACTGAGGTGCTTGAAGAGTTAATGGATAAAGTCAGAGAGCGTCTCGTTGGACTACCACGGCGGCGCAAACGACTGATACAGGTTGGCACAGACATTTTTCTGGTTTGGGTGGCCCTGTGGTTGGCATTCATCGTGCGCTTGGGTATCGATGATATGTACAACCCCTTCAAAGTCCACTTCTGGCTATTCGTCTGCGCCCCTGTTGTGGCCATTCCATTGTTCATTCGCTTCGGCATGTACCGTGCCGTCATGCGCTATTTTGGCAATGACGCGTTGATTGCAATTATCAAGGCTGTCAGTTTGTCTTCGCTGATTCTGGCGGTTGTCGTTTATTGGTACAGCAATCACGAAGCGGTTGTGCCTCGCTCGATCATTTTCAATTACTGGTGGTTGAGCCTGGTCATCATTGGGGGGTTGCGGTTATGTATGCGGCAATACTTCATGGGGGACTGGTTTACAGCCGCGCAGCATGTTCCTTTTGCCAACCGTGACGATGGTCTGACCAAAGTTGCGATATACGGCGCAGGCGTAGCAGGCAATCAACTCGTTGCCGCACTACGCATGGGGCGCGTTCTGCGCCCTGTCGCCTTTATCGATGATGACCCGGGTATTTCCGATCGCTCGATCTCAGGCTTGCAGGTTTATAAACCCAAGCATATTCAGCAGATGATCGACGTCACAGGGGCGCAGGAAATCCTTCTCGCTTTGCCATCCTCGACTCGTGCTCGTCGCCGGGAAATTCTCAACTTGCTTGAAGGCTTTCCACTGCACGTTCGCAGTGTGCCGAATTTTTCCGATCTGGCGAGTGGCCGAGTCAAAGTTGAAGATATTCAGGAAGTCGATATTGCAGACCTGCTGGGGCGCGATGCCGTTCCAGCTCAGCCTGATCTTCTGGAGCGCTGTATCAAAGGCAAGACTGTCATGGTCACAGGTGCCGGCGGTTCGATCGGTTCGGAGTTGTGTCGGCAGATTTTTGCGTTGGAGCCAACCGCGCTTCTGTTGTTCGAACACAGTGAATTCAATCTCTACAACATTCTTTCAGAGCTGGAGCAACGCAGCTCTCGAGAGTCGGCTCCGGTTCGATTGCTTCCCATACTCGGGTCCATACGCCACCAGGATAAATTGCTCGATGTGATGAAAACCTGGAAGGTCGACACGGTTTATCATGCGGCCGCCTACAAGCATGTGCCCATGGTCGAACACAACATTGCCGAAGGTGTGCTGAACAATGTGATCGGCACCCTCAACACCGCTCAGGCGGCTTTGCAGTGCGGCGTCGCTAACTTCGTGTTGATCTCCACTGACAAAGCGGTCCGCCCCACCAATGTCATGGGAAGCACGAAGCGCTTGGCGGAATTGACACTTCAGGCCCTGAGCCGTGAAATCGCCCCTGTCTTGTTCGGCGACAAAGCCAACGTTTCAAGAGTCAACAAAACCCGTTTCACCATGGTCCGCTTCGGCAACGTGCTCGGCTCTTCCGGCTCTGTCATCCCGCTGTTCCATAGCCAAATCAAAGCCGGCGGGCCGTTGACCGTCACCCATCCAAAAATCACCCGCTACTTCATGACCATCCCCGAAGCCGCACAGTTGGTCATCCAGGCTGGTTCCATGGGGCAGGGCGGAGACGTCTTCGTCCTGGATATGGGCGAGCCAGTACGGATCGTCGAACTCGCAGAAAAAATGATCCACCTGTCCGGACTAAGCATCCGGTCCGAGCGCAATCCTCAAGGCGACATCTCCATCGAGTTCACCGGTTTGCGTCCAGGCGAGAAGCTGTACGAGGAATTGTTGATCGGGGACAACGTCGCAGCTACGTCGCATCCGATGATCATGAGCGCCAATGAGGATCACCTTCCTTGGGACGTTTTGAAAGCCCGATTGAGTGAACTGCTCAAAGCCGTGGAAGCCGACGACTACACCCGCGTCCGCCAGCTCCTGCGCGAAACCGTCTCCGGCTACACCCCCGACGGCGAGATCGTTGACTGGATCTACCAGCAACGTCGTCTCGAGCCGTGATTGTTTCACATCCTGTAACGCTCGCATTTTTGACTTCCCTCCATCATGACCTACGTTTGGAGAGCAGCTTGGGAAAAGCTGCTTTCTAAAACGATGATGGAGCGTCACTTATGCGTACCGGTTATTTCTACTCGCTGATCTTTGCTTTCCTCACCAGCGCCTCGATCGCTGCGATTGCTGCGCCTGTAGCGCCCACCGAGACAACAAAAGCGCCGTTGCTGATGGATGCAGCTGCGCCCTCGGCAAGCGCGAAGGTCGATCTCAACGGCGCTGATGCGGCGACGTTGCAAAAGGAGTTGGCGGGTGTGGGGGAGGCGAAGGCGCAGGCGATTGTTGCGTATCGGGATACAAACGGGCCGTTCGCGTCGGTGGATGAGTTGCTGGAAGTGAAGGGGATTGGCAAGGCGATTCTGGATCGCAATCGTGAAAAGCTGGAAGTGAACTAAGCTGACAGTTCAACGCCGAGAGGCCGGTCTTTGACCGGCCTTTTTATTGAGTGCGGATCGGGTGGATGCCTGAACGCTGAAAATTACGGGTATCATATTACGCCTTGATTATGCCTATAATAATTTCCATCGGGACTGATTCAGCAGCCGAATCGCAACACACCGATTCACGTCGAATATTGAATTGATAAGGGGTAACCACGGTATGAACCAACGTCGAGTCGTCGTCACGGGCATGGGCCTGGTTTCACCCTTGGGCAGTGATGTTGAAATTGTCTGGCAGCGTTTGCTGGCCGGTCGTTCCGGATTGCGCAACTTGCCAGATGCAGTCGTGGCTGATCTGCCGACCCGGGTCGGCGGCAGTGTGCCGACGGTGGAGGAGGATGCCGAGGCCGGATTTGATCCGGATCGTGCGACGCCGCCCAAGGAACAGAAGAAAATGGATCGCTTCATCATGTTTGCCATGGAAGCGGCGCGGCAGGCGCTGGAGCAGGCCGGCTGGCATCCAGCCGACGCTGAAAGCCAGGAGCGCACTGCGACAATCATCGGCTCGGGCGTCGGTGGTTTCGGTGCGATTGCCGATGCGGTGCGTACCACCGACAGCCGTGGCCCTCGGCGGTTGTCGCCGTTCACCATTCCATCGTTTCTGGTCAATCTCGCGGCGGGTCATGTGTCGATTCAGCATGGCCTCAAAGGGCCGTTGGGTGCTCCGGTTACCGCATGTGCCGCCGGGGTTCAGGCGATCGGCGATGCAGCGCGGTTGATCCGAGCAGGTGAGGCGGACATCGCAGTATGTGGCGGTGCTGAAGCTTCGATCGATCGCGTCAGCCTGGCCGGTTTCGCCGCCGCGCGGGCGCTGTCCAGCGGCTATAACGACACCCCTGAAAAAGCTTCGCGTCCCTTCGACAGTGGGCGCGATGGTTTCGTGATGGGCGAGGGCGCCGGTCTATTGGTCATCGAGTCGCTGGAGCATGCGCTTGCACGCGGTGCGAAGCCGCTGGCCGAACTGGTCGGTTACGGCACCACCGCCGACGCCTATCACCTGACCGCCGGTCCGGAAGACGGCAGCGGCGCACGCCGGGCGATGCAATTGGCACTGGCTCAGGGCGGTGTGACGCCGGAGCAGGTGCAGCATCTCAACGCTCATGCCACTTCAACACCGGTCGGTGATTTGGGCGAGTTGGCGGCGATCAAGGCGTTGTTTGGCACGCAGAACAAGATCGCCGTGACTTCGACCAAATCCGCCACCGGTCATTTGCTCGGTGCGGCCGGTGGGCTGGAGGCGATTTTCACGCTGCTGGCGATTCGTGATCAGGTGGTGCCACCAACGCTCAACTTTGAAAACCCGGATCCAGCGAGCCAAGGGGTGGACATTGTCCATGGCGAGGCGCGGTCGATGGCGATCGAATATGCATTGTCCAACGGCTTCGGTTTTGGCGGGGTCAATGCGAGCGTGTTGTTCAAGCGCTGGGAAGGTTAATCGCTCGATTGCTTGAGATGCTCGCGGGTGACGTCGAGGATGCGCTGGGCGAAGTCGGCATCCGCGACGCTGCGTGACAGCAGAAGAGCGCCGGCCAGGGTCGCCATGATGACAATGCTGCGATCGGCGCTGTTCTCGCCATCGAGCGTGGCCTGAATTTGTTCAAGGCGAGCATTGAGGACTTCGTCACTGGTGGGGCTTGGCTGGCCGCGCAGGCCCAGTTCCGAGGAAATGGTCAGCAGCGGGCAGCCTTCGTGGGGCGAGGTCTGATGCCACTCCGACAGGTAGGTATCGATAAAGACTTGCAGCGGGTTTTCCTGCGCGAAGATTTCTTCGCACAGGCCCGCGACTTGCTCGCCGGCCTCTTGCAGGGCTTTTTCGACCAGTTCTTCCTTGGATCTGAAGTGCGAGTAGAAGCCGCCATGAGTCAAGCCCAGGGCTTTCATCAAAGGCTGCAGGCCGGTGGCGCCGATACCGTCCTTGCGAAATCGGGCGGAAGCTTCCTTGATGATGCGTTGATGGGTCTGGGCTTTGTGATCTGGCGAGTAACGCATGTGGAGCTCTCCGCGACGATGCTGCCATCTTAACCACGGAAGATTAAATGGTGACTGTACTTCTAAAATCTAAACAGCCTGCGGGTAAGTCCGATCGTGCTGAAAAAACAAACCCCGCCATTGCGGCGGGGCTCGTATCAGCGGTCTTGTGCATCCTTGGCATCCGCTTCGGCATTGCGCTGTGCGACGCGCTTGCGTTCTTCATCGGTCAGTTCGACCTTGTTGGCGGTGTCGCGCAACATCATCAATCCGCCGACAATCGAGCCGATCGCAACGACCAGAATCAACCAGGCATACCAGGGCATAACGGCTCTCCTTAATGGCAGCTTGACGGGCGAGGACTTCGCCGTGCGATGCTGCATACCACCTTTGAGCGAAACGACTTCGCGGTGGTTCCATTCTAGGCCGCTTATGCCCGGTACATCTGAACCGTGTTACAGACCGGTCAACATGGCATCCGCCGGCGCATCGGCGCGCAGTTGCCCGGTCAGCATGAAGTAGCAGAACCCCACCGCCATGAAACCGAGGAAAATCAGCCCGATCAACGTGTTGAACCATGCCATCGCCACCAGGCAAACCACCGCCAGTACCAGCGCGATCAGTGGAACCAGCGGATAGCACGGCGCGCGGAAAGTACGTTCCAGATTCGGTTCCGATTTACGCAGTTTGAACAGGCTGAGCATGCTCATGATGTACATCACGATCGCGCCGAACACGGCCATGGTGATCATCGCTGCGGTGAGTGTCATGCCGCCGAGGTTGATCAGGCCGTCGCTGTAGATCGCCGCGATGCCGATCAGGCCGCCAGCGATGATTGCGCGGTGCGGGGTCTGGAAGCGCGACAGTTTTGCCAATGAGGCGGGCAGGTAACCGGCGCGGGCCAGAGCGAAGAATTGTCGTGAGTAGCCGAGGATGATGCCGTGGAAACTGGCGACCAGGCCGAACAGGCCGATCCACACCAGCATGTGCAGCCAGCCGGAGTTGTCACCAACCACGGTTTTCATCGCCTGCGGCAGTGGGTCGTTGATGTTGGATAAGGTGCGCCAGTCGCCGACACCGCCAGCGAAGAACATCACGCCCATGGCCAGCAACACCAGGGTCAGGATGCCGCTGATATAAGCTTTTGGGATCGTGCGTTTCGGGTCCTTGGCTTCTTCGGCGGCCATGGCGGCGCCTTCGATAGCGAGGAAGAACCAGATTGCAAACGGGATCGCCGCGAACATCCCGGCAATTGCCGGCGCGCCGAAGACGTCGGAACCGGCCCAGCCATTCAGGGCAAAGTTGCTGAAGCTGAATGCCGGCGCGACCACGCCCATGAACACCAGCAACTCAGCCACCGCCAGCACGCAGACGATCAGCTCGAACGTCGCCGCCAGTTTCACGCCGAGGATGTTCAGGCCCATGAACACGATGTACGCGCCGACCGCCGCGTGTTTCGGGTCCAGTGCCGGAAATTGCACATTCAAGTAAGCGCCTATCGCCAAAGCAATCGCTGGCGGGGCGAAGACGAATTCGATCAGTGTGGCCAGTCCGGCGATCAATCCGCCTTTTTCGCCAAACGCGCGGCGGCTGTAGGCAAACGGCCCGCCGGCATGGGGAATCGCGGTGGTCAGTTCGGTGAAACTGAAGATGAAGCAGGTGTACATGGTCGCGACCATGAATGAGGTCACCAGAAAACCCAGCGTACCGGCCACGCCCCAGCCGTAACTCCAGCCGAAATATTCCCCGGAAATCACCAGTCCCACGGCAATGCCCCACAGGTGCACCGTGCCCAGCGTGGGTTTGAGTTGTGTGTTCATGCGCTTGCTCCCTGAAGGATTGGAAAGCTTCGGGGGAGGGCGTGTGCAGTGGGCGTGCCACTACGCTGAAACAAGTCGTAATGAGTTCAAAGCTGTCGCAGCGGGGATGTTCGGGTGGGGATAGCTGCTTTTTGTGCGCCAGTTGGGTGCGATGTTGTCGGTGATGCCGTCTTCGCGAGCAGGCTCGCTCCCACATTTTGAAATGCGTTGCCCCGGTGGGAGCGAGCCTGCTCGCGAAGGCGCCAGCCCAAACACCACGAAACTCAGCCGTAAAGCCCGCATAAACCCACTCTTTACGCTTTCTTTATGACCCACGCCGCGCCTCGCTCTCGTTCCTTTACAGCCTCCTTCCCGACAATCGCTGCACACACGGCAATACGCCGTTACACGGAGATCTTCCATGAGCGTTCTGGACGGGGTGTCACTGCTGTTGGCAGTGGGGCTGTTCATTTATCTGTTGGTTGCGCTGTTGCGCGCGGACCGGAACTAGGAGCGGCTATGCACAGTTATGACTATTGGCTGATCCTCGGATTTTTTGCGCTGGTCCTGCTGCCAGCGCCGTTCCTTGGGCGCTTCTATTACAAGGTGATGGAGGGCCAGCGCACCTGGCTGACGCCGATTCTCGGCCCGGTCGAGCGCGGTTGCTATCGCCTTGCCGGGGTCGATGCGCAGGCGGAGCAGAGCTGGCAGAAGTACACGCTGGCGCTGCTGGCGTTCAACCTTGCCGGTTTCCTGCTGCTGTTTGCGATTCTGCTGTTCCAGGATCACCTGCCGCTGAATCCGCAAAATCTGCCGGGCCAGGAATGGACCCAAGCGTTCAATACCGCGGTCAGTTTCATGACCAACACCAACTGGCAGTCCTACAGTGGCGAAGCGACCCTCAGCTATCTGAGCCAGATGGTCGGTCTCACCGTGCAGAACTTCGTCAGCGCCGCCACCGGCCTCGCCGTGCTGGTCGCGCTGTGCCGTGGCATCGGCCGTAAATCGGCGCAGACCCTCGGCAACTTCTGGGTCGACATGACCCGCGCCACCCTCTATGGCCTGCTGCCGCTGTGCCTGCTGCTGGCGCTGTATCTGGTCTGGCAGGGTGTGCCACAAACCTTCGCGCAGTATGTAAATGCCGTGACCCTGCAAGGCGTCGATCAGGTGATCCCGCTCGGCCCGGCCGCCAGCCAGATTGCGATCAAGCAACTGGGCACCAACGGTGGTGGTTTCTTCGGGGTCAACTCGGCGCATCCGTTCGAGAACCCTACTGCGTGGAGCAACCTGTTCGAAGTCGCTTCGATCATCCTGATCCCGGTGGCGCTGGTGTTCACTTTCGGCCATTACGTCAAGGACCTGCGTCAGAGCCGCGCGATCATCGCCTGCATGCTGGCGCTGTTCCTGATCGGCGGCGCGACCTCGTTGTGGGCCGAGTATCAGCCGAATCCGACCCTGAACAACGCCGCTGTCGAGCAAACTGCGCCGCTGGAAGGCAAGGAAGCGCGCTTCGGCACTACCGCGACGGTGCTGTGGTCGGTGACTACCACGGCGGCCTCGAACGGTTCGGTCAACGGCATGCACGACAGCCTCAACCCGCTGAGCGGCATGGTCGCGCTGGTCAACATGATGGTCGGCGAAGTGATCTTCGGCGGTGTCGGCGCCGGGCTCTACGGCATGTTGCTCAACGTGCTGATCGCGGTGTTCCTCGCCGGTCTGATGATCGGTCGGACGCCGGAATATCTCGGCAAGAAGCTTCAAGCGCGTGAGGTGCAATTGCTGGTGGTGACGCTGCTGGTGATGCCCGTCGGCGTGCTGGTGCTCGGCGCCATTGCCGCCACGGTTCCCAGCGCTGCGGCAACCATCAGCAACCCCGGCGCGCACGGTTTCAGTCAGTTGCTCTACGCCTACACCTCGGCCAGCGCCAACAACGGTTCGGCATTCGGTGGCCTGGGCGCGAACACGCCGTTCCACAACCTGATGCTCGGCCTGGGCATGTTGATCGGCCGTTTCGGCTACATCCTGCCTGTGCTGGCACTGGCCGGTAGCCTGGCGATGAAGAAAAGCGCACCGGTTGGCCAGAACAGCTTTCCGACTCACGGCCCGCTGTTCGTGACCCTGTTGACCGTGACCATTTTGCTGGTGGGCGGCCTGACGTTCCTGCCGACGCTGGCGCTCGGTCCTGTCGCCGAACATTTAAGTATGGGCTTCTAAGGAATCCATCATGAATATGCCTGCAATCAAACCCGCCGCCGTCAAAGCGCCGGAACAAGCCAAAACCGCGATCTCGGCCCTGTGGCGTCCGGCGCTGGTGCAAGCCTTCGTCAAGCTCGACCCTCGGCAATTGGCGCGTTCGCCAGTGATGCTGGTGGTCGAACTGACGGCGATTTTCACCACCGTGCTGTGCTTCCTTCCGGACGCTGATGTGCCGACCTTCGTCGCCGCACAAATCGCTCTGTGGCTGTGGTTCACCGTGCTGTTCGCCAACTTCGCCGAGGCCTTGGCCGAAGGTCGTGGCAAGGCCCGCGCCGACAGCCTCAAGGCCGGCAGCGAAGGCCTCAGCGCCCGTTGCCGCCAAGCCGATGGCAGCTTCAAGATCGTGCCGGCTGCCAATCTGCGCAAGGGCGATGTGGTGCGAGTCGAAGCCGGGGAAATGATCCCCGGTGACGGCGAAGTCATCGAAGGCATCGCGGCGGTCAACGAAGCGGCGATTACCGGTGAATCGGCGCCGGTGATCCGCGAGTCTGGCGGCGACCGTTCCGCCGTCACCGGCAACACGCGGCTGGTGTCCGACTGGCTGCTGGTGAAGATCACCACCAACCCTGGTGAATCGACCCTCGACCGCATGATCGCCCTGGTCGAAGGCGCCAAGCGTCAGAAGACCCCGAACGAAGTCGCGCTGGATATCCTGCTGATCGGCCTGACCCTGATCTTTCTGCTGGTGGTCGTCACCCTGCAACCGTTCGCGCATTTCGCCAATGGCAGCCTGCCGCTGGTGTTCCTCGTGGCGTTATTGGTCACGCTGATCCCGACCACCATTGGCGGTCTGCTGTCGGCCATCGGTATCGCCGGGATGGATCGGCTGGTGCGCCTGAATGTGATCGCCAAATCCGGCCGCGCGGTGGAAGCGGCGGGTGACGTGCACGTGCTGTTGCTCGACAAGACCGGCACCATCACCTTCGGTAACCGTCGTTGCAGCGCGGTGTATGCCGCGCCGGGTGTGACCGGCCGTGAGCTGGCCGAAGGCGCGTTGTTTGCTTCGCTGGCCGACGAAACCGCTGAAGGCAAGTCGATCGTCGAGTTCCTTCGTGGCCTGCATCCACAACCGGAGCCGGCCCCGGAAACCCTAATCGCCGTGCCGTTCAGCGCGGAAACCCGTTTGTCCGGCGTCGATTATCAGGGCCGCGTATATCGCAAAGGAGCGGTGGATTCGCTGCTGGCGTTTCTCGGTCAGCAGCGCACCGATCTGGCCCCGGCGCTGGCGCGCGAGATCGACAAGATTGCCCAAAGTGGCGGCACGCCGTTGCTGGTCTGCGCTGACGGCAAATTGCTTGGTGCGATCCATCTCAAGGACGTGGTCAAACCAGGCATCCGCGAGCGTTTTGCCGAGTTGCGCAAACTGGGGATTCGCACGGTGATGGTCACCGGCGACAACCCGCTGACCGCAGCAGCGATCGCCGCTGAAGCGGGCGTCGATGATGTGCTCGCCGAAGCCACGCCGGAGAAAAAACTCGCGCGGATTCGTCACGAGCAGAACGACGGTCGCCTGGTCGCCATGTGCGGCGACGGCGCCAACGACGCCCCGGCGCTGGCCCAGGCAGACGTCGGCATGGCGATGAACGATGGCACGCAAGCGGCACGCGAAGCGGCGAACATGGTCGACCTCGACAGCGACCCGACCAAGCTGCTCGACGTGGTGCAGATCGGCAAGGAATTGCTGGTGACCCGTGGCGCGCTGACGACCTTTTCCATCGCCAACGACATCGCCAAATATTTCGCGATTCTGCCGGCGCTGTTCGCCTCGATTTACCCGCAGTTGGGCGTGCTGAACATCATGCATCTGAGCAGTCCGCAGAGCGCGATTCTCTCGGCCATTGTGTTCAACGCGCTGATCATCGTTGTGCTGATTCCACTGGCATTGCGCGGCGTGCGGGTGCAGGCAGCGAGTGCGGCGGCGTTGCTGCGGCGCAATCTGCTGATCTATGGCGTCGGCGGGATTGTCGTGCCGTTCGTGGGGATCAAGGTGATCGACATGCTGCTTACGGCGTTGCATCTGGTGTGAGGCTGAAAAGAGCCCCTCACCCTAGCCCTCTCCCGGGGGGAGAGGGGACTGACCGAGGTGTTTGTGCGAGGTTCGCCGACCTGAAATTCCGAGCCGAACTCAGGTCTTGAACAGCATGAAGATCGGCTCCCTTTCTCCCTCGCCCCCTTGGGGGAGAGGGCTGGGGTGAGGGGGAAAAGATCTCCCTGACACCCGGCAAAAGTTTGTCCAACGAATTCGAGGATCTTGAAATGTCCACAATGATACGCCCGGCCCTGACCCTGTTAGCGCTGATGACCCTGATCACCGGCGTCGCCTATCCACTCGCGGTCACCGGCATCGCCCAGGTCGCTTTCCCGGCTCAGGCCAACGGCAGCCTGATCCACGACGCCGACGGCAAAGTTCGCGGCTCGTCGTTGATTGCTCAGGATTTCAGCGGCGACAACTGGTTCCACCCACGGCCGTCCGCCGGGGCTTTTGCCACGGTCGCCAGCGGCGCCAGCAACCTCGCGCCGAGCAATCCGGCCCTGGCGACCCGCGTAATCGAAGACGCGCAAAAACAACAAGTCGCTGGGCAGGGGCCGGTGCCATTGGCCTTGCTGACCACCTCCGCCAGCGGCCTCGATCCGCACTTGCCACCGGCAGCAATTGCCTATCAACTGGCGCGTGTCGCGGCGGCGCGCAACCTGCCGGTGTCGACCTTGCAGCAATTGCTCGATAAGCACATCGAACAACCGCTGGTGGGGCCGCCGGTGGTGAATGTGCTGGAGCTGAACCTGGCACTGCAAAACCTGTAATTCAGTTGATACCGATCGTTCCCTCGCTCTGCGTGGGAATGCATCAATAGACGCTCTGCGTCTGCTTTTATGGGACGCAGAGCGTCCCGGACTGCATTCCCACGCAGAGCGTCGGAACGATCATTCGTAAGAGAGAACATCAAGCATGAGCGACTCCGGCCGCGCCGACGCATTATTAGCAGACCTGCCCCGCGATGGCCGTGGCCGGCTCAAGGTTTTCCTCGGCGCAGCCCCCGGGGTCGGCAAGACCTACGCCATGCTCCAGGCGGCGCACACGCAACTGCGCCAAGGCGTGAAGGTCATCGCCGGCGTGGTCGAAACCCATGGCCGCGCCGAAACCGAAGCCTTGCTCGGCGGCCTGCCGCAGCAACCACTGGTGCGCAGCGAATACCGTGGCGTGCTGCTTGAGGAAATGGACCTCGACGGCATTCTCGCGGCCAAGCCGAAGCTTGTGCTGGTGGATGAACTGGCCCACAGCAACGCCCCCGGCAGCCGTCACGCCAAGCGCTGGCAAGACATTCAGGAACTGCTCTCCGCCGGCATCGACGTGTTCACCACGGTCAACGTCCAGCACCTGGAAAGCCTCAACGATCAGGTGCGCGGTATCACCGGCGTACAGGTGCGCGAGACCCTGCCGGACTGGGTCCTGCAGGAAGCTTTCGAGCTGCTGCTGATTGACCTGCCGCCGCGTGAATTGCTTGAGCGTCTGCGCGAAGGCAAGGTCTACGTGCCGGAACAGGCCCGCGCCGCCATCGATGCGTTTTTCACCCAGACCAATCTCACCGCACTGCGCGAACTGGCAATGCAGACCGCTGCCGCGCAGGTCGACAACGATCTCGCCCAGGGCTATCGCCAACTCGGCCAGGCCGCGCCGGCGGTGCGCGGGCGTTTGCTGGTCGGTATTGATGGCGATGCGCAGGCCGAGCGGCTGGTGCGTCACGCCAGCCGCGTCGCCCAGCGCCGGCATCTGCCGTGGAGTCTGGTACATGTCGACAACGGCAGTGCGCGGGATGAGCAATCACGGTTGCGCCTGCAAAGCGCCCAGCAACTGGCCGAACGCCTCGGTGGCGAAGTGGTGCTGTTGCGGGCTGGCGAAGTGGCGAAAACCCTGATTCAACACGCCGCCGAACGCCGCGCCAGTCTGTTGCTGGTCGGCCAGTCGCGGCCACGGTTGCGCCGTCGCCTGTTCGGCGGTGGCCTGGCGGCGCGCCTGCTGCGTCAGGCTCACGGTCTGGAAATCAACGTGCTCGACAGTGATCACGAGCAGCACCAACCGCGCCCGCGCAATTCAGTCACGCTGGTGTGGTTCGACTACGCGCTGGCGCTGGTCGCGACGTTGTTAGCCACGGCCTTGGCCTGGGCGGTGTCGAGTGTGTTGCCGCTGCCGAACATCTCGCTGGTGTTTCTCGCGGCGGTGTTGCTGGTGGCGGTGCGCAGCAGCCTCGGCCCGGCGCTGGCCTGTGCGGCGCTGTCGTTTCTCACCTACGATTTTCTGTTCATCCCGCCGAATTTCTCTTTCAGCATTCAGCGCGAAGAAGACGTGCTGACGCTGCTGTTCTTCCTGTTGATGGCGGCGCTCACCGGCAACCTCGCGGCGCGTCAGCGGCGGCAGTTGCAGGCCTTGCGCGATACCCAGGAAGAGACCAGCGAGCTGCTCGACCTGTCGCGCAAACTCACCGCCGCGACGGATCGCCAGGCCGTGATCAGCGCCGCCGCGCAACACCTCGAAGGCTGGAGCGATGTGCAATTGTGCTTGCTCAACCGCGACGGGCAGGGCGGCTGGAAAGTCGAAACCGGCGGGCCACTGCAATTTACCGAGGCCGAACGCGCCGCCGCCGATTGGGCCTGGCAACACGATCAACCTGCGGGCAAGGGCACCGGTACCTTGCCGCTGGGGCGTTGGTGGTGGTGGCCGTTGTCGGTCGAGGACGGGCCGCTGGCGTTGCTTGGTGTTTGCGCCAAGGAAGGCCAGAGCTTGAGCGGTCAGCGCCGACGTTTGCTCACTGCGCTGAGCCAGCCGTTGGCGCAAGCCCTGGCCCGCGCGCAATTGGCCGATGACCTCGAAGCGGCGCGTCTGCACGGCGAAACCGAACAGTTGCGCAGCGCTTTGCTGGCCTCGGTGTCCCACGATTTGCGCACGCCGCTGACGGCCATGCGCGGCAGCATCGACAGCCTGTTGGCCCTCGGCGAAGCGATCCCGCTGGAGGATCGCCGCGAGCTGCTCGAAGGTACCCGCGACGAGGCCGAACGCCTCGACCGCTACATCCAGAACCTGCTCGACATGACTCGGCTCGGCCACGGCGCCTTGAAGCTGGCGCGCGACTGGGTATCGCCGGCCGATATCGTCGGCAGTTCGCTCAATCGCCTGCGCGCCGTGCTGGCGCCGCTGCAGGTCAGCACCGAAGTGCCGGCCGAGTTGCCGTTGCTCTATGTGCACGCGGCGTTGATCGAACAGGCGCTGGTCAACGTGCTGGAGAACGCCGCGCGCTTTTCCCCCAGCCACGGTCGCCTGCAACTGCGCGCCGGCGCCGATGAGCAGGAGATTTTTTTTGCGGTCAGCGATGAAGGCCCGGGGATCCCTGAAGAGGACCGAGCGAAGATTTTCGACATGTTCTACACCGCCGCGCGCGGTGATCGCGGCGGGCAGGGCACGGGGTTGGGGCTGGCGATCTGTCAGGGCATGGTCGGCGCGCACGGCGGGCGTATTTCCGTGGCTGACGGCATCGACGGGCGCGGCACCTGCATCACCTTGCACCTGCCGTTGCAGGCACAACCGGGGATGGACGGTGAAGCTTGAAGTCGACTGCGCTACTCTCTTGCCAATCTATTGTGTTGATGTGAATTCATGAGCCAGACCGCGACCATTTTGGTCATCGACGACGAACCGCAGATTCGCAAATTCCTGCGCATCAGCCTCGCTTCACAAGGCTACAAAGTGCTCGAAGCCGGCACCGGCGCTGAAGGCCTGGCGCAAGCTGCGCTGAGCAAACCGGACCTGGTGGTGCTTGATCTCGGCCTGCCGGACATGGACGGTCAGCAGGTCCTGCGCGAACTGCGCGAGTGGGCGACCACGCCAGTGCTGGTGCTGTCGGTGCGCGCCAGTGAAGGGCAGAAGGTCGAAGCGCTGGATGGCGGCGCGAACGACTACGTGACCAAACCGTTCGGGATCCAGGAATTCCTCGCCCGGGTTCGCGCGTTGTTGCGCCAGGCACCGGCGGGGGAGGCGCAGCCGGCGGCGCTGAGTTTCGGCCCGTTGACCGTGGATCTGGCCTATCGGCGCGTGCTGCTCGATGGCGCCGAAGTCGCCCTGACCCGCAAGGAATATGCGGTGCTGGCGCAACTGGCGCGGCATCCGGGGCGGGTGATCACCCAGCAGCAATTGCTCAAGGATATCTGGGGGCCGACGCACACCGAGGACAGTCATTACCTGCGCATCGTGGTCGGGCATCTGCGGCAGAAACTGGCGGATGACCCGACCCGGCCACGGTTTATCGTGACTGAGGCGGGGGTTGGGTATCGGTTGTTGAGTGAAGCTGGCTGAGCTGACGCTTTCGCGAGCAGGCTCGCTCCCACAGGGGAATGCATTTCAAATGTGGGAGCGAGCCTGCTCGCGAAGAGGCCATCAAATATTCCGAAAAATCCGCATCAGATCAACCCTGCTCCTGCTCATACCGATCCAGCGTATCACTGGCAATCTCCCGCCCCAGGGCGATCAACTCCGGCGCCTTGTAGAACTCGAAAAACCGGCACACCCGCTTCGGCACGTTGATCAGGATATCCGGCGGATACCCGGCAATCTTGTACTGCGCCAGTGAGGTCTGCATCACCTCGAAACTCTGGTTGATCAGATCCAGCAACGACGCCGGCCCGACGTTATCGATGATGAACGAACCGGTGGCGGATTTCGGTGCGCCTTCGCGTTCCGGGGCGGCGGCCGGTTGCTGGCTTTCCGGTTCGACGCCTTCGAGCCACGGATTGATCTCCGCTGCCTCGGCGCGCAGGGCTTCCTGTTCCAGCTTCAACAATTGCTCGGCCTGTTTACGCCGGAACGGCAACTTCGAACCCATGGATTTGATCAGGCTGTCGAAGCGCGAACGGAACGCCGCCGGTCGCTCGATCACCGGCAACTTGTACTGGCGCTGATTGGTGGCGTTGAGGTTGACCGCGATGATCAGGTCGCAATGGCTCGATACCACCGGAACGATCGGCAACGGATTGAGAATGCCGCCGTCGACCAGCATGCGGTTGCCCTGCATCACCGGGGTAAACAGGCTGGGAATCGCCGCCGAGGCGCGCATGGCCTGATGCAGGCAGCCTTCCTGAAACCAGATTTCCTGCTGGTTGGTCAGATCGGCGGCGACGGCGGTGTAGGGGATGCGCAGGTCTTCGATGTTGATCTCGCCGACGATCTTGCGGATCTGCCCGAAGACCTTTTCGCCGCGAATCGCGCCGAGACGGAAACTCACATCGACCAGGCGCAGCACGTCGAGGTAATCAAGGCTTTCGATCCAGCGCCGGTACTCATCCAGTTTGCCGGCGGCATAGATCCCGCCGACCACCGCGCCCATCGAACAACCGGCAATGCAGGCGATGTCGTAGCCGCGTTTTTCAATTTCTTCGATAACGCCGATATGGGCATAGCCCCGGGCGCCACCTGAGCCCAGCACCAGTGCGACACGCTTTTTCATCAAACTTCCTCCCGACAAGCCTGCACAATGCACGCATCGGCCAAGCGGCTCAATCGCCAAGGTCGTTGCGCGAAGCGGTGACGTCGTTTTTCGTTCGCGGCGCACGCTTGCGCGCTATGCTCTGCGCCACGTGGTTTGACCGCTCAGCGAGGCACTTTTTCGCCGCTTGACCGTCTTACCTGCACGACTGTTGACCTACCTTGAGGTGTGAGTGATGAAAGCCTGGATCTGTGTACCGTTGATGGCTCTGGTTCTGGCCGGTTGCGCCGGCAAAACCGCGTACCGCGACAGCTGCGGCAGCCAACTCGACGCGGCCTGGCACGAACTGGACCTGGCCAAGGCTGAAGGCTTCGCCGGCACCGTCAGCTATTCCAAAGCGCTGTCGCTGCTGACCGCCGCCAAGACCCAGCAACAATTCGAAGGCTTCGAAGGCTGCAGCAAGAAAGCCGAGAAAGCCCGCTTCTACATCCGCGAATCCCGCGCAGGACGTTAAAAAAGCAGCTGCAAGTTTCAAGCTGCAAGCGGCAAGCTCAAAGCGACCCCATTCAGCTTGAAGCTTGTAGCTAGAAGCTTGCAGCTGTCTACGGAGTAGACCCCCATGATCGATCGCTTGGTGGCTCATGTTTTGAGCCTGGATGTGCGGCTGCTGGCATGTCAGGCGCGCTTGACTGCGCGCACTGATCCCGAGGCGTTGCATGATTTGCGCACTACGGTGCGGCGCTTGCGCAGTCTGTTGCGGCCGTTGCGCGGCTTGCCGGGAGTCGAGCAACTGGAGGCGGCGGCTTCGGCAGTGGGTGATCTGACCACGCCGTGGCGTGATCGCGAAGTGTTGGCGGCGTATCTGCTCGAGCATGAACAACCCGAGGCTGCGCAGCGGCGTCTGGCGCAAATGGCCGAGGCGTATCCGGCGCTGGCGGCGAGTGCGGAACTGGCTTCGCTGCTGATGATTCTCGACGCCTTTCCACGATTCTTGCGCGCGTCGCAGCGTCAGGGTCTGCTCAAGGATCTGGATAAACGCATTGAAAAACGCTTGGGCAAACAATGGCAGAAGCTCGATGCGGCGCTGCACGATCCCGCCCATGACCGCCATCGTCTGCGCCTGCTGATCAAGCGCGTACGCTATGGCATCGAAGCCTATCCCGAGCTGGATCGCTTGCCGAAACCGGCTTACAAACGCCTGAAATCGGCGCAAGGCGCACTGGGCGATTGGCACGATTGCTGGCAATGGCTGGCCCGCGCCGAGCAGGAAGCCGATCTGCAACCGTGCGTGGCCACCTGGCAGGCGGGGTTGATCAAGGCAGAGCTGAAGGCCGATCAAGTGCTGGAAAAGCTCAGCGCGACGTGTTTCAAACACTCCTGAAGATGGCTCTGTTCCCCTGTGGGAGCGAGCCTGCTCGCGAAGGGGCCGTGTCAGTCGCAATCGTTGTCGACTGATCGACCGCTTTCGCGAGCAGGGCTCGCTCCCACAAGGTGATTTGTCGCTTGAAGGAATCGGGCCAAGGCCTATCTGTCAGCCCATTTGACCGGAATAGACGCTGCGCCGCCGCCCGGGGCTGGGTAAGATCCGCGCATTCCTTTCTCGTTTTCCGAGGTTGCCATGCGCTTTTGCGATCTGCTCGATGCTGTCCGCCAACAACCTGAAGTGACGATCCCCGCCGAATGGGGGCAGGGCCGTGCCAGTTTTGGCGGGCTGGTGGCTGCGCTGCAATTTGAAGCCATGCGCGCCAGGGTGCCGACGGAGCGCCCCGTGCGTTCGCTGGCGATTACCTTTGTCGGCCCGGTCGAGCCGGAGGTGCCGGTGAGTTTCGAAGTCGATGTGCTGCGTGAAGGCAAAGCCGTCAGCCAGGTGTTGGGTCGCGCCATGCAAAATGGCCAAGTGGTGACGATCATTCAGGGCAGCTTCGGTGCCTCGCGGCCTTCGGTAGTCGCCGTCGAAGCCTATCCGGCGCCCACCATGAAACACTGGGACGAGTGCCAGGAGCTGCCCTACATCAAAGGCGTGACCCCGGAATTCATGCGCCATCTGGCGATGCGCTGGAGCGTCGGCGGTATTCCGTTCTCCAACACGCCATCACGCTTGATGGGCGGCTGGGTGCGGTTGCGTGGGGATGTCAAAGAGGAGCCGGTCAACGAGGCGCATCTGCTGGCGCTGGTGGATGCCTGGCCGCCGGCGCTGTTGCCGTATCTGAAGAAACCGGCGCCGGGTAGCACGCTGACCTGGACCATCGAATTCGTGCAGCCGTTACACGACTTGAGCACGCTGGACTGGTGCCAATACCTGGCCGACATCGAATACGCGGCCGACGGTTACGGTCATGTTGCCGCGAAGTTGTGGAGTGCGAAAGGGGAGTTGATTGCCATGAGTCGGCAGACCGTGACGATCTTCGCCTGACTCAATGCCGACGGTGGCGCTCACGCCAGGCGCGCCACCAGCCACCGCTGAGAAAGAACCGCGGAAAGGTCAGAAACTGCTCGACCAGCAAACGTGACACGGCATCTTTGCGATCACTGAACGGCTCGGAGGCTTGCGCCTCCAGGCCGTGACCGTGGCGCTGCAGACCCAGCGCCGCGATGATACCGATCACGCCGATGGCGACGCTGGCCAGGCTCAGGCTGAACACCCCCGACACGATCAACAGAAACGCCACGATGAACAGCGGCACGGCAATCAGGTGCAGAACCAGATTGGTCGGATGCTGATGATTGCCCGGGTAGGCGCGCCATTGCCACGCGGGAAGGTTGGGGTGACGTTTGCCCATGTTTGCTACTCCTCGATCCATGTTGAACTTCATGGTTGAAGAATAGGCCCGGGCGCGGAGGGCGGCGAATCAAGGTTGGCTATTGAAGTGATAGCCGTCATCGCAGGATTCGATGTAGATGCCTCTGACGCCTTCGCGAGCAGGCTCGCTCCCACATTGATTCAATGGTGCATGTGGGAGCGAGCCTGCTCGCGAAAGCGGACTCACAATTTCAACTGACCTATCGCCTTGTTCAACTCCCCGGCCAATGTAGCCAGCTCATTACTGGTCGTCGCCGAATCCACCGTCTGCTGCACGGTATTTTCAGTCACGTCACGAATACTCACCACCGCCCGGTTCATCTCCTCGGCGACCTGACTCTGCTGTTCCGCCGCCACGGCAATCTGCGTGTTGCTTTCGCGCATCTGCGCCACCGCTCCGGTGATTTCCGCCAGCGCCGCGCCAGCCTCCTGCGCCTGCTGCACGCAGTCGTCGGCCTTGTATGAACTCTCCTGCATGAAATCCACCGCATCGCGGGTGCCGGCCTGCAACGCGGCGATCATGCCGGTGATCTCGTCGGTGGACGCCTGCACGCGCTTGGCGAGGTTGCGCACTTCATCGGCGACCACGGCAAAGCCGCGCCCCATCTCCCCGGCGCGGGCCGCTTCGATCGCCGCATTCAGCGCGAGCAGATTGGTCTGTTCGGCAATGCTGTGAATCACGCTGACCACGCCGTTGATCTTCTGGCTGTCCTCGGCCAGGCGTTGAATCATGTCTGCCGTCTGCTGCACGCCGCTGGACAACCCGGCAATCGATTGCTGCACCCGCGCCACCACCTGCTGACCGCTTCCAGCGAGACCATCGGCGGTTTTCGACAGATCGCGGGTGGCACCGGCGTGTTGCGCGATGTGATAAACGGTGGCGGTCATTTCGTTGATCGCGGTGGCAGCCTGGTCGGTTTCGCTTTGCTGGCCGAGCATGCCGTGGCGCACATCATTCATGCTCGATGCCAGCCGCGCTGCACCGTCGTCCAATTGTCGCGCGGTGCTGGCAACGGTGCTCACGACGCGTTGATAACCGGCCTGCATGGCGTTGAAGGCATTGGCCATCTGCCCCACTTCGTCCTTGCCCACCAGCGGCACACGAGCAGAAAGATCGCCGGTTTTTTCAACGTGCAGCATCACGTCTTTCAACGTGTTGAGCTGGCTGAGCAGAAAGCGGATCAACAGTTGCGAGGCGCCGAGCATCGCCAGCATCAGGACGAAGACCGCCAATGCATAGTTGGCGAAACGCTCGCTAAACACCTGGCTCAGGCTCGGGGCATAGGCGATGACGGCCACTTGCTCACCGTCGGCACGGCTGAACACTTCGGCGCCCATCAATGGGTTGTCGCCGAACAGTGGCATTTCATTGATGGCGTTCCAGCCGTTGCTGCCGCTGATTTCCAGCAGCGGTTGATCATTGAGACGCGGCGCTTCACCGCGCTTGAAGCTCAGCACCTGAGCGGACTTGGGCAACGGTTGCCCGGTCGGCCAGGCCTTGAGCAACTGCGCCTGCGCCTGCGCGGACACCTGCGCGGCGTGGCTACGGGCCTGTTGTTCGAGATGCACGGCGTACAAAACCAACAGCAGGGTGGTGACAAAGGCGACCGCGTTGACCGCCCAGAATTTATATTTCAGCGAGATGTTGCTAAGCCAGGCACCCATGGAGGTCTTCTCTGATAGCGGAAACAGTTTTGGCAAGGTGCCATTATTGTGCCGCTATGCAGATTCGGGAGTTTTGATATGAATCAACAGATGCCGAGATCTATTGTGGGAGCGAGCCTGCTCGCGAAAGCGCTGCGTCATTCAGCCCATTTGTAGCTGATCCACCGCCTTCGCGAGCAGGCTCGCTCCCACAGGGGACGTGTGCAGTCAGGGGAGAATGGGGAGTTTAAAAAACGCCCGGGCACACGCGGTGGTATGTGCGGCCAGCGCTTCCTCGGTCTCGCCGCGATGCAACGCCACTTCGCGCAGCACTTCGCTCAGATACGCCGGTTCGTTGCGGCCGTTTTTCGGCTTCGGCCGCAACGTGCGCGGCAGCAGATATGGCGCGTCGCTTTCCAGCATCAGCCGTCCCGCTTTGATCTCTTTGACCAGTGGATGCAGATGCGTGCCCCGGCGTTCGTCGCAGATCCAGCCGGTGATGCCGATGTGCAGATCCAGATCGAGGTAGCTGAACAAGGCCTTTTGCTCGCCAGTGAAGCAGTGCACCACCGCCGCAGGCAGTTGATCGCGGAAGTCCTTGAGGATCTCCAGCAGGCGCTGGCTGGCATCGCGCTCGTGCAGGAACACCGGCAATTGCAGCTCCACGGCCAGCGCCAGATGTTCTTCCAGGACCTTTTCCTGTTGCACGCGCGGGGAGAAGTCGCGGTTGAAATCCAGCCCGCATTCGCCCACCGCGACGACGCTGGATTCGTTCAACAGACTGCGCAGGCGACGGGCGCTGTCAGCGTTCCAGTCGCTGGCCGAATGCGGGTGAATACCGGCGGTGGCGAACAGCCGTTGGCCGCTTTCATCCAGTTGCTGGCACAGTTCCAGCGCCTGCTCGCTGCCCTCGACGCTGGTGCCGGTCAGCACCAATTGGCAGACGCCAGCGGCATAGGCGCGGTCGAGCACGGCCTGGTGTTTGTCGGCGAAACTGGGGTTGGTCAGGTTGACGCCGATATCGATGAGTTGCATGGTGCTACCTCGGGCCGAAGGCCGGAAAGCATATCAGAGCTGTAGATTTATAAGAAAAGCCAAGAACTACAAAGACTTATGGCTGTCTGTTGAGGCCGCGAAGGACTCCGGGGTGGCGACAATGCCATCACTGTGCCAGTCTCTCGCACTTTACCAGCGCTCAGAGCGCTCTGTTTTCGTCGGTGATGTCGTCTTTTTTGCGACGAATTGCCCCGTATTCTTTTCGGAGAGTGGATGCATCGTCCCTCGGTTCTGCTGCTGTTGTGTGCTGCGTTGCTGCTGCCGATGACGGCGGTCGCGCGCCTGCCCGGGCCGCTGCAAGCCGTGCCGGCGAGCAAGGTTCGCGACCTCTCGGACATTCGCAGCAGCCGCGTGTTGCGAGTGTTGGTCAATCAGAGCCGCAACAGCTCCGGCGAGGTCCAGGGCCAGGCCATCGGTGTCGAGTACCACCGACTGCGCGCGTTCGAGCAATACCTCAATGGCCATGCTCGTGATGGCCAGGAAGTCACCCTCAAAATCATTCCCAAAGCCAAGGATCAATTGCTCGGCGCCTTGCAGCGCGGCGAAGGCGATATGGTCGCGCCCGGTGAATTGCTCGACCTGCCATCGGGCTATGCAGTGGCCAGCAGTGAGCCGATTGCCAGCAACGTGCCGCTGGTGCTGGTCGGCATCAAGGGCCAGCGCCGGTACACCAAGGTCGAGCAACTGTCCGGCAAGACCCTGGCGCTGCCCACCGGTAGTGCGGCGGGGGAGGTGGTCAGTCAGCTCAACCAGAAACTGGCGCTGCACAAACTCGCGCCGATCAACATCGAATGGGTCGATCCGACGCTGGCGGTGGAGGATGTGCTGGAGATGGTTCAGGGCGGGATTTTCCACCTGACCATCGTCGAGCAACCGATTGCCGAACGCTGGGGCAAGATCCTGCTGAAGCTGCGCCTCGATCGGCAACTGAGCCTCGGCGAGCCGGGCGAAGAACATTGGTTTGTCCGGCGCGATGCGTCGATGTTGCGCGCGAGCATCGATCGCTTCCTCACCGGTTACAAGAAACCGTCGGACGAAGACGCCGCGTTCCTTCGCATCTATCGGCGCCTTTATCAGGTGCACAATCCGCTGGCCAAAGCCGATCGCCAGCGTCTGGAAAAACTCCGTCCGACCCTGCAGAAGCATGCCGACGCACAAAACATGGACTGGCTCAATCTGGCGGCGCTGGCGTTCAAGGAATCGCGTCTGCAGCCCAACGCTCGCAGCGGCAGCGGTCCGACCGGGCTGATGCAGATCACCCCGTCCGCCGCGCAGCGGGTCGGCGTGAGCAATATCCAGAATCTCGATGCGAATGTGCAGGCCGGCGCCAAGTACCTGGCGATGATCCGCCGCAAGTTCTTCAGCAGCCCGAAACTCAACGAGCGTGAGCGCATGGCCTTCACCCTCGCCGCGTACAACATCGGCCCCGAGCGCGTGCAGGGTATGCGCGCGGAAGCCCGCCGCCGTGGCCTCAATCCCAACCAGTGGTTCTTCCAGGTCGAGCGCATCGCCATGGAGCAGGTGGGGATGGGCGCCGTCAGCTATGTTAATAGCGTGAACAAGTATTACCTGGCATTCGACCGGGAGCGTGAGTCGCTCGAGCCCCGGCAGCAGAAAGTGGTCACACGGAAATAATCTAACAATTCGATTGTTATGGCGAAATTTTTGCGCTTTAAACATGAAATAAACTGATTAATATAGCGACCAACCCAAACACACAAACACTTCTGCACAACAAGGAATGCACCATGAGCTCTCTGATCAACAAGGTTCTGTTCACCCGCGCCGGTTACGGCCTGACTGTCCTGCGCATTGCTGTCGGCGTGATCTTCGCCGCCCACGGTTCGCAGAAACTCTTTGGTCTGTTCGGTGGTTACGGCCTGGCCGGCACCGCGCAATGGATGGAAAGCATCGGCCTGACCCCGGGCTATCTGATGGCCTCGCTGGCCGGCGGTACCGAGTTCTTCGCCGGTCTGGCGCTGATCATCGGCCTGCTGGCACGCCCGGCGGCACTCGGTCTGGCGTTCCTCTCGCTGGTGGCGATCTTCTCGGTGCACATCGGCAACGGTCTGTTCATGGCCAACAACGGTTATGAGTTTGCTCTGGCTCTGCTGGCCGGCAGCATCGCGGTACTGATCGAAGGTGCCGGCAAGCTCTCGGCGGATCGCGCCATCGCCGGTTGAAGGCTCTGGCTCAAGGCAAAGGCCCGCATTGTGCGGGCCTTTTTTTGTTGCGGGGGATTCTTGACACTGGTCGGTCACGTTCTCTAGGATGTTGCCCATGCGCCGATTTAAACAGCTACTTGCGGGGCGCCAGGTGACTTCTACAGTTACCGTCAGAAGCCGGAACAGGGCTTCGAAATACCGCTAAAGCGCTGGTTCGGTGTTGCCTCTCACCTGCCATGCAGACTTTTGAGGCAGAGACACGACACGATGAACGCACTACGCCCTCCAGCACGTCCCGCGCCGATCACGGCACATGTCACCCAGCACAACCCGAAAATCCTTCTTGGCGGCAAACACCAGCCGACGCTGTTGCGTTATCTCGATGGCTGGCCACGTCGCAGCGGCGGTCCTGCCGCGTTCCTGATCCAGTTTGTCGATGACGGCGAGTCGCTGGCGCGTTTCGCTACGGACAGCTTCGATCTGGCAGTGATTCAGGCGCCGAGCGCAGAAGATGCGCCGGAGATGATCAAGCAACTGACCCGCGTAGCGCGGCAGGGCCTGATCACTCGGCGCTGATTGGTCTTACGGATATTCAATCGCCACGATATACACGAACTGCTCGCCGGTCGGCGTCTGCACCCGCACTTCTGCGTCGAGTGCCTTACCGATCAGCGCGCGGGCCAGCGGCGAGTCGATACTGATCAAGCCGAGTTTGAGGTCCAGTTCATCGGGGCCGACGATGCGGTAGCGCGATTGCTTGCCGTCTTCGTCTTCGATGGTTACCCAGGCGCCGAAATAGACCTTGTTCGGGTCGCTGGGTTTTTCGCTGACTACCTTGAGCGCCTCCAGGCGTTTGGTGAGAAAGCGCACGCGGCTGTCGATTTCCCGCAGCATCTTCTTGCCGTAAGTGTATTCGGCGTTTTCCGAACGATCACCCTGCGCCGCCGCTTCACTCACCGCCTGGGTGACCTGCGGGCGACGCACATGCCACAACTCATGGAATTCGGCGCGCATCCGCGCTTCACCCTCGGGGGTGATCAGCGCGGTGCCGGCGGTGCGGGGAGGGCGATAACGGCTCATGGCGACTTCTTGTGATTAAGACCGCTTGAGTCTATCAACCCTCGCGCAACACTGTCAGCGGGCTGGCGTTCAGCGCCCGGCGAGTGCCGAACACACCGGCGCCACCAATCAGCACGGCGCCAATCAACGGCAGCACCAGCAGCCATGGATGCGGATGCCATGGCAGATCGAAGGCGAAGCGGTACAGCACCAGACTGACCACCTCCGAACCGATCGCCGCGAGCAGACCGCTGACCGCACCCAACAAACCGAATTCGATACGCCGCGCCTTGATCAGCAACTGCCGCTCGGCACCCAGCGCGCGCAACAGCGCCCCTTGGCGAATGCGCTCATCCAGCGTCGCTTGCAGACCGGAGAACAGCACCGCCATCCCCGCAGCCAGAACAAACAACAACACATATTCCACCGCCAGGGTGACCTGAGCGAGGATGCTGCGCAGCTGTTCGAGCAACGCTTCGACCTGCAGGATGGTCACCGCCGGGAAGGTCCGCGACAGCTCGACGATCTGCTGATCATGCCCTGGCGCCAGGTAGAAACTGGTCAGGTAGGTCGCCGGCAGATCCTTCAGGGTGCCGGGCTGAAAGATCATGAAGAAGTTCGGCTGGAAATTGTCCCAGTTGATCTCGCGCAGGCTGGTGACCTTCGCTTCGCGATTGACCCCGCCGACGCTGAACACCATGTGATCGCCGAGTTTGAGTTTCAGGCTTTCGGCAACCTTGCCTTCCACCGAAACCCCCGGCACGTCGTCGGACGGCTGGCCGCTCCACCACGAGCCGGCGGTGAGCTTGTTGCCGGCCGGCAGATCCGCCGCCCAGGTCAGGCTCAGGTCACGCTGAATGGCGCGGTCACCGGCGGACTCCTTGCTGACGATTTGCTGCACCGCCTCGCCATTGATGCTGATCAACCGACCCGGCACCACCGGATACAACGGCGCCGCTTGCGCCGACACCTTGATCAGGTGATCGGCGAAAGCCTGTTTGTCCGCCGGGAGGATATTCAGCGCGAAGTAGTTCGGCGCATTTTTCGGTAGCTGGTTCTGCCAGGTGTCGAGCAGTTCGCCGCGCAGCAGTGCGATCAGCGCCATCGACAACAGGATCAGACCGAACGCCAGCGACTGCCCGGCCGCCGCCAATGGATGCCGCAACAACTGGCCAAGGCCCAGACGCCATGGCAACGAGGCGCGGGCCAGCATGCGGCGCAGGCTTTGCAGCAGCAACAACAGCAGGCCGCCCAGCACCAGCGCGGCGACCACGCCACCGCCGAGCAGGGCGAAGGTCAGCAGCAGGTCGAGGCTCAGACGCCACATGATCAGGCCCAGCGCACCCAGCGCCGCGCCGTAGACCATCCACGTACTTGAGGGGATCGGCAGCATGTCGCGGCGCAATACCCGCAGCGGCGGCACGCGACCCAGTGCAGCCAAAGGCGGCAAGGCAAAACCCGCCAGCGCCACCAGCCCGGTGCCAATCCCGGCCATCGCCGGAAACAGCCCGCCCGGCGGTACGTCACTTGGCAGCAAATCATGCAGCAACGCGAACAGCCCCAGTTGCGCCAGCCAGCCGAGCAGGGCGCCACTGATGGCGGCAATCAGGCCGAGCACAGTCAGTTGCAGACTGAACAGCACCATGGTTTCCCGGCGCGACAAGCCGAGGCAGCGCAGCAAGGCACTCGCATCGAAACGCCGACTGGCGAAACGGTTCGCCGACAACGCCACGGCTACGCCAGCCAGCAATACCGCAACCAGACTGGCCATGTTCAGGTAGCGCTCGGCCTTGCCCAGCGCGCCGCCAATCTGTCGGTTGCCATCACGGGCATCCTGGATTCGCTGATTGGCAGCGAGGCCTGGTTTGATCAATTCACGATAGGTTTCCAGCGTCTGCGGTTCACCGCGCCACAGTTCTCGATAGCTTACCCGGCTGCCCGGTTGCACCACGCCGGTGGCGGCGAGGTCGTCAAGATTGATCAGCACCCGTGGCGTCAGGCTGTAGAAGTTGCCAGCGCGATCCGGCTCGTAGGTCAGCACGCGGGTCAGCTTCAAGGTCTTCATGCCGACGTCGATGTTGTCGCCGATCTTCAGATCCAGCGCGGTCAGCAGACGCGCCTCGACCCAGGCTTCACCGGGTTGCGGTTCGCCGCCGACTTCTTCTTGGGCAAAGGGTGCGGGCGCGCTCTTCAGCTCGCCACGCAATGGATAGGCACGGTCGACGGCTTTGATGCTGGATAACTGAATGCCGTTGTCGGTGGCAATGACGCTGGAGAACTCCACCACTTGCGCATGATTGAGGCGCAGTTCGGTGCCGCTGCGGATTTGCTCCTCGCGGGCCGGCGAGCTGCCTTCAAGGACCAGATCGGCACCGAGAAACTCGGTAGCGCGCAGCATCATCGCGCCGTTGAGGCGGGCGCCGAAGTAGCCGATCGCGGTGCTCGCCGCGACGGCCACCACCAGCGCAAAGAACAACACGCGCAACTCACCGGCGCGGGCATCGCGCATGAGCTGGCGCAGGGCAAGGCTGAACAGACGCAACAGCGGCAGACGTGCCATCAAGGCTCCAGAGGGGCGACCAGCAGCCCGGCTTCAAGACGGATCAGGCGCCGGCAGCGATGGGCCAGGCGTTCGTCGTGGGTCACCAGCACCAGGGTGGTGCCGCGTTCCTTGTTCAATTCGAACAGCAAGTCGCTGATGCGCTCGCCGGTGTGGCTGTCGAGGTTGCCGGTCGGCTCGTCGGCGAACAGCACGTCCGGTTCGGCAGCGAAGGCGCGGGCGATGGCCACGCGCTGCTGTTCACCACCGGAGAGCTGGCGCGGCGAGTGGGTCAGGCGCTGGCCGAGGCCGACGCGCTGGAGCAATTGCGTGGCGCGCTCGCGGGCATCTTTGCGGCCATCGAGTTCGAGCGGCAGCATGACGTTTTCCAGCGCATTGAGGCTGTCGAGCAACTGGAACGACTGGAAGACGAACCCGACGTGCTCGGCGCGGATTCGTGCGCGCTGGTCTTCATCGAGATTGCTCAGGCCCTGGCCGGCGAGGGTGACTTCGCCGCTGCTCGGCAGGTCGAGGCCGGCGAGCAGGCCGAGGAGGGTGGATTTGCCGGAACCGGACGCGCCGACGATGGCCAGGCTGTCGCCCTTGTTCAGTTCCAGGCTGAGTTCGTGCAGGATAGTCAGTTCACCTTCCGCGCTAGGGACCACTTTGTTGAGGTTCTTCGCGGTGAGAATGCTTGCGCCCATGGAGAATCCGATGCGTGTATGGTTTTTGAGTGCTGGCCTGGCCTTGATGTGCATGGCCCAGAACGCAGCGGCGGGTACTGTCCTGATCGTTGGCGATAGTATCAGCGCCGGTTTCGGCCTGGATACCCGTCTGGGGTGGGTGTCGCTGCTCGAGCAGCGGCTCAAACAGGAGGGTTTCGACGATAAAGTGGTCAACGCCTCGATCAGTGGCGACACCAGTGCCGGAGGCCAGGCGCGGCTGCCGGCGCTGCTTGCAGAGCATAAGCCTGAGCTGGTAATCCTCGAGTTGGGTGGCAACGACGGCCTGCGCGGGATGCCGCCAGCGCAATTGCAACGAAATCTTTCCTCGATGATCGACAGCTCGCGGCAGAGCGGCGCGAAAGTGCTGCTGCTCGGCATGCAGTTGCCACCCAATTATGGCAAGCGCTACACCGATTCGTTCGCCGAGGTTTACGGCAAGCTCGCCGAAGAGAAAAACATCCCGTTGGTGCCGTTTTTTCTCGAAGGTGTCGGTGGTCATCCGGAGCTGATGCAGGCCGACGGTCTGCACCCGGCGGCCGGTGCTCAGAGCAAGTTGCTGGAAAATGTCTGGCCGACGCTAAAACCGCTGTTATGAGGCTTTTCTAGAGGCAGGCTTTCGGCTAATGTGGCGCCCCCTAATTTGGAGCCCCCGATGCCGCGTCCTGCCTGGTCCCTGTTTGCCTACCAACTGATCGAGCCTGACGAGCAGCTGGATCTGTTCGCCTGCCAGGAAGTGCGGGTGCATCTGGTGACGCGGCAGCTGGAACTCGGTGGCTCGGCCGATCGCACGCTCTGCGGCACTCTGCTGCCGGCGCAACCGCGCTGGTCGAATGTTGATCGGCGGGTGTTCCAGGATCAGCGCCTGTGCTCGCTGTGCCGGGCGATTCTCGAATCGCAGAAACGCGGTACGTCGCCGATCTGGCCCGAGCTTCGATTCGAACTTTAAGATCAAAAGATCGCAGCCTCGTTGCACTCGTCAGCTCCTACAGGGAATGCGTTGCAAATGTAGGAGCTGACGAGTGCAACGAGGCTGCGATC
>NZ_RCNZ01000062.1:0-26520 GCF_004307525.1 Pseudomonas sp. Sample_21
AGTCGACCATCAACACCGGTAAGCTGAACGCTGTTTCCAGCGGCGGCAACCACGGCGACGATTCGGTCCTGGCCGCTCCGGCAGGTCCGGCGCCAGTGCCAAAGGCCTGCGCGATTGACGAGCCGGATTGCGAAGCTTGCCAATAAGCTGAGCTGAGATCAGGCGTTGCGAGACGCCTGATATCTCGAGAAAAAAGAAAACCCCCGACAGACTTGCTGTTTGTCGGGGGTTTTCTTTTTTCCTGAAACACTGCGGCTCTAACGAACCGGCAAAAAGACTCCTCAACTGAAAGAGTCTTTAACAGTGCTTAACGGCGGCAACCGCCGTTATTGAAAGGACCTGCCACGCGGACCCAGCCGCTGGCTTGCGGGACATTGCTGCACATAGTGCGGCCGGTCGAAGCCGACTCATACAACCACCAGGAAGCCGGTGCCGCCTGAGCGATTACAGCACCCAGCAACAAACTTGCGGCCAAAGTCAGACCAAAACCCATACGCAGCGACATAACGATCTCCATTTCACGTGAATGTCTCCAACACGAACAGCGCAAGACAAGCATCTTGCCGACTCAAGCAGAAACGATATTAGAAGTGCCGAAACCCAGCACTTATCAATCATCAAAAGACTCGACGAAAGAGGGCGAACCTTACGCCACCGCGCAATCAATAACAACACTCAAAAGATCAGAACAACGTAACTATCTAACTATTAAATACTTAAAAACCGTGCAACCAGGCACAAAAAAACATACAACGATAGTTGCATAAATGGACCAACTAAAAAAGCAAAGTGGTTAATCCAAACGCGCCATCACGGCGTCTTCCTTAACGATAAAACTTCCATTGATAAAGTTTAGGCAACCGCTCAAGGCGCAAAGCCTCCACCTAGCGCCAGGTGCAATGTCATTTGGGCCTGAAGACGCTCGAAGCGATTCTGTGCTAGAGAAATTTGCGCCGCCCGACGACTTTCTTGCAGATCCAGCCACTCTTTTATACCCGTCTGCCCGCTGCGATATCGAATCTCGGCCAATCCTTCGGCTTGGGTTGCCGCCGCCAGTGCCTGCTCACGTCGCCTTCCCTGCTCAGCTAGCTGAACTTGTGCCGACAGCGCATCTTCGACTTCCGCCAAAGCGCTATAGAGTCCTTGCCGAAATTCGATAACCGCTACCTGATAGTCCACTTCAGACAGGCCAACTGTGTACTTTCGAACATTCCATTGAACGAACGGCAAGCTAATGCCAACGCCCAATAAGCCAACCGGATTACTGAGTACTTGGCGTAACTGCTGACTTGCGCCAGTTGTCAAATTGCCGGTGAGCGAGAAAGTTGGGTAGAAGCTGGCACGCGTTGCATCATAGTTTGACAGCGCTTGCCGCAACCTCCATTCCGCAGCTTGCAGATCGGGGCGCCGAGCAATCAATTCGGCAGGCAAGCCTGCCGGTACATCAGGCAAGGGCGACGATGGTAATTTTTCAAGTTCGGAAAAGCGATGCTCGGGCGCCTGATTGAAAATGATAGCCAGCGCATTGCGCGCCACTTCAAGTTGCTGCAGATAATCGCTAAGCACAGCACGCTGAGTGGCCAACACCTGTTCGGCTTGCGCCTCTTCCAACCCAGTTGCCGCGCCAACTCGATGTTGGGCCTGCACCAAATGCAAAGTTTGCTCGGCGTAGCGGATACTTTCCCGCGCCGAACTGGCCAGTTCATTGAAGAGACCAATTCGCCAATACAAGCGCGCGGTGTTACCGACCAGGCTCAGAGAACTGGCGCGTCGATCAAAGTCAGTCGCCAGTAATGCCCATTGTGCAGCATCGCGCGCGCTCGCCAGTCGCCCCCACAAGTCGATCTCATAACGCACCGATGAAGAGGTTGAAAATCGACGCTGACTTGAATTGCCGCGATGAAGGCCACGACTCCAATCCGCCCCCGCCCCCACATCAAGATCCGGCGCGATATCAGTGCCTGTAAGTCCTGCCTGAAGTGTGGCCTGGCGCACCCTCAGGCCAGCAACAGCCAAATCGTTATTACGCACCAGTGCGTCGTCGATCAACGTGCTCAGGCACTGATCGGAAAAAATTTCCCACCATCGCGCCTTGGTAATCAATGAGCGTTCGTGCGCGATGTCACCGAACCAGAAAGCGGGTGTCTGGACTTCCGGCTGCCGATAATCGCTGTGCAACAAAGTGCCACAGCCGCCCAGGCAAAGAGGCAACAGCAATGCCCAGGCACTGTTGAAGTTGATGCGCGTCATTCGCGGGACAACGCCTGAATCGGATCAAGTCTGGCGGCATTGCGCGCCGGGATATAGCCGAACAGAACGCCCACCAGAAGCGAGCACAGACAGGCTGAAATCATCGCCAGCGCAGTGAACTCCATCACGATCGTCTGCACGAAATAGCCAAATACCTGACTGCCCAGCAAAGACAACAGGACGCCTAGCAGCCCCCCCAGCAGGCACACCAGCACCGCCTCGATCAGAAATTGCTGCAAGATGTCCGCACGCCGTGCGCCGACGGCCATGCGCAGGCCTATTTCCCGGGTTCGCTCAGTAACCGATACCAGCATGATATTCATCACGCCGATACCTCCCACCATGAGCGAAATCAACGCCACGGCGGAAATCAGCAGGGTCAGGGTATCTGTGGTTTTCTGTATGATTTTCAGGATGCTGTCGCTGGAACTGAGGAAAAAATCGGCGCGCCCATGCCGCGCCACCAATAGCGCCTGCAGCGCTTGTTCCGCCGCGGCGCTGACAACTTGATCCTTGAGCCGAACCTTGATGGAACTGAAATGGCTCTGCCCAAGCAAACGACTCATCACCGTCGTGTAGGGTAGATAAACCTGAAGGCTCGGTCCTGAAAAACCGTCATCGCGATTTTCCATGACTCCGACTATCGTGCAAGGCAGCCCGCCCACCAGAATCACTTGGCCCAGCGCTTCCTCCCAGTCCTTGAACAATCGTTTTCTGGTGTTGTGATCAATGATCACAGTCTGACCGCGACGCACTGCATCGCTGGCACTGAACACTACCCCTCGAACCATGCGGATGCCCATCACCTGGAAATAATCCTGACCAACACCATTGACGGTGCCGCTGACATGCACGTTGCGGTAGCGGATCGTCCGACTGGCATTGACCATCGGTGAAACGCTGTCGACCCAGCGCTGCGCCTGAATGATCTGCAAGTCTACTGGCTGCAATGTTCGTATCGAGTTCGCCTGCTCGTCACCCCAGTCCTTGCCTGGATACACATCGACTGTATTCGTGCCCATGGTACTGATGTCACGTAATACTCGAGTCTGAGCACCCTGCCCCAGCGCCACTACCGAAACCACCGAGGCAATGCCGATGATGATCCCCAACATGGTCAACAACGTGCGCATGCGATGACTGCACAAGGCAGCCCAAGCTATCTTGAAGGCTTCGCGCAAACGTCGCCATTGCACCGCCGCCACTGGCTCGCGCTGCTGATCCTGCGATTTGCTTGCGGGCTCGCCGGACGGCCTCTGAACAAGTTTGCGGCCAGCATTCACCTGATCTGCGACGATCTCGCCGTCACGAATTTCGATGATGCGAGCGGTGCACTGCGCCACTTGCAAGTCATGGGTCACGATGATGATCGTATGACCGCTGCGATGCAGCTCGCGCAGGATCGCCATTACCTCTTCACCACTGCGCGAGTCCAGCGAACCGGTAGGTTCGTCGGCCAGAATCACAGGGCCGCCGTTGATCAATGCACGGGCAATGCTGACTCGTTGCTGCTGACCACCGGAAAGCTGCGCTGGCAGATAGTGCATCCGCTGCCCTAATCCAAGCCGCTGCAACAGCTCTTCGGCTCGTTGCCGATGCAGGGTAGATGGCTGATCGGCGTAAATCGCCGGAACCTGCACATTGGCTGCCGCACTCAAATGCGAGAGCAAATGAAAACGTTGAAAAATGAAGCCGAAGTGCTCGCGTCGCAACGTCGCCAGCTCATCGCTGCTCATTGAGAAGACGTCGGCGCCATTGATGCAGTAGCGACCGGCAGAGGGGCGGTCCAGACATCCGATAATGTTCATCAGACTGGACTTGCCGGAACCGGACGGCCCGATGATGGCCACCATTTCACCGGCACCAATGGTCAGATTCACATTACGAAGTACTTGCGTCCTCGCCTCGCCATCAGCGAACCAACGCTGCACGTCCTCCAGGCATAACAGCGGTATGACAGAGCGTGCTTCTTTTATCGGATCTGACGCAGAGCGCACAGGCTCGTTAAAGCTGTTCATTGCGGCTCCGGCTCTTCGCCGATGACAACCTCGTCATGCTCCTTGAGCCCTTCCAGCACCTGAACGTTAAGGTCATTGCGTAATCCGGTTGTGACCAGCACTGTCTGCGGCTGGCCCCCTGTCATTCGGCGCACTTCGTAGCGGCCGTCAGCGGCGCGCCGACCCAGCGCGGCCACCGAGACCGTGGTGGCTTTCTGTGCTGATTCAAGCAGAACACTGACCTGTGCCGTCATCGAGGGACGTAGCGAACGGTCGTCATTCGGCACGTCAAACAGCGCATTGTAATAAACCGCTGCGTCTGCACCGCCGCCAGTCGAGCCGCTCGCTCCCTGCGACTGTTCCTGCCGGGCAATGGACTCGGGCGCCGGTTCAACTGCACGAATATAGCTTGTGAAGCGTCGGTCTGGATCGCCCAGAATATTGAACGACACCGTTTGACCAGGCTTGACTCGAACTACATCGGCTTCCGATATCCGAGCCTCGACCGTCATACGGTCCAGCCGGGCAAGAATCAGCAATGTCGGAACACTCTGTGCTGACACGACCGTCTGGCCTTGTCTGGTAACTACGGCGATAACCTCCCCGTCCATCGGTGCGCTGATACGCGTGTAGCCCAAATTGACTTCGGCGATCCTGATTTCAATCTCTGCCTGGGAAATCTGTGCCGCCAAGGAAGCCAATTCCGCGCGCGAGCTTTGTAGTTGCGCCTCGGCTATTTCGAGATCGGCACGCGACCCAGCTTCACTGGCCACCAGGCTTTGCTTGCGACGAAAGTCCAATTGGTACTGGCGAATCATCGCCTGTCGGGCCTTGTACTGCGCCCGCACACTGAGCAATGCGGCTCGCGCTTTGAGCAGTTCATTCTGAGGTAGCAACGGGTCGATTTCAGCCAGCAACTGACCTCGGTGCACCGTATCGCCCAGCCCCGCCTTCAGGCTCTGGAGTTGTCCATTGACTTGCGCACCGACGCTCACTTGCTGGAAAGGTTTGACCGTACCGCTGGCCAACACGGTTTCTTCAATGTCTTCGATGACGACGGTCGCGGTGAGGTATTTCTTTGGCGCGACGCCCCATTGATTACCCCACGAGACCCAGACCAGAAGAGCAGTCACGAACAGCGTTCCGAACGCAATTCGCAAGCGAGAGGAAAAAACCATGAATCGTTGCGTCCTTGTCAGCAGTTGGGCCAGCCGCTCATTGGGGCCCGGATTTGCGCGAGCAGGCAAATGAACCGGCTCGAGGAGACGGGTTCGTCAAGCATGACTGGCCCGGTGCTGCGCATTAAACAAGAAAGCCCCTCAAAGAGGGGCTTTGCGTTACAGCTTTTTACAAAACATCAATGTCAGGTCATCTGAATAATGGTCTGCATAATCGTGCTCTGCGTCGAAATGGTCTTGGCGTTCGCCTGATAGTTGCTCTGGCCTTTGATCAGATCAACCAGCTCATTGGTCAGATTGACGTTCGACTCCTCCAGCGAGTTGGACTGGATGGAGCCCAGCGTGCCGGTTTCCGGAGCGTCATAACCCGGGATACCCGAAGCAAAGGTTTCCTTCCAGCTGGTGCCGCCGACAGCTTGCAGACCTTGCTCGTTAGTGAAGCTGGCCAATGCGACCTGGCCGATGGCCTTGTTCTGGTTGTTGCTGAAGTTAGCGAACAGGGTACCGGTGCCGTCGATGGTCAGGTTGGTGATCTGGCCGGTAGCGTAACCATCCTGAGTCGGGATCGTGCGTGAGGTGTCGGCGTTGTATTGGGTGGTGCTGGCCATGGAAATGGTCACGCCATTCGGGTTCGCCGCTGCGCCATTAGGCGTGAAGTTGCCATTGGTCACGGTGCCCGGCACCCAGTTTTTCAACGTGAGATCGCTGCTAATGATCGGGTTAGTCGGATCAGCCGGGTTAGGCGTGCTCACCTGAACCAGTTTGCCTGAACTGTCGAACGTCAGCGTCGAAGCCACCGGCGGCGTGGTGACAGGGTTGGTACCGGTAGCGTCCGGGTTGCGACCATCAACCAGAGTGTAGACCTTCCAGACGTTGTCGCCGGTCTTGACCATGTACTGATCCATGACGTGCGAGTTGCCCTGAGTGTCATAGATCGGCGTGCTGAAGGACTTGGTGTAAGTCTCAGGCTTGGAAGGATCGAACACGACGGCAGTGGCGCCAGTATCGATGATTTTCGGTGCCGACGAATTCAGGTTGATGCTCGAGGTCACCGCCGAAGTGGATTTCGGCGCGAGGTTCGAAGTATCGATCTTCAAATCGGTCAGCACACCGTTGATGATCTTGCCATTGGCATCCACACCGTAACCCTGCAGACGCGAGGTGTAGTCGGTATTGGTAATGAAACCTTGGTCGTCGACCTTGAACGTACCGGCACGGGTGTACGAGATCGAGCCGTTGTTGCTCATGGTGAAGAAGCCGGAACCGTTGATCCCCATGTCCAGCACGTTGCCAGTGTTGTTGATGTCACCCTGGGTGAACTGCTGGGACACATTGGCCAGGCGCACGCCGTTGCCGATCACTTTGGTACCGGTACCCAAACGAGTGGCCGAGTACACGTCTGCGAATTCTGCCCGCGAGGATTTGAAACCGGCGGTGGCGACGTTGGCGATGTTGTTGCCGGTCACGTCCAATTGCTTGTTGGCTGCATAGAGACCGCTAAGGCCGATATTGAAAGACATATTCCACTCCTTTATGCCGGGTTAGTCGGCTCTATATACCAATGGTTTGTACTTTGGACAGGGCGACGGTGCCCTTGCCAGCCAGGTTGAGCATCAGCTCGCCACCGGTCTGGCTGATCGTCACGCTGTTGACGGTCGCCGGCAGGTAGGTCGCCAGGTCGGTCGCGGTGCCGTTGATCGGTGCGTTGGCCTTGAACGTGTAAGTGCCGACCGGAACCACGGTGCCGGCAGTGTCCTTGCCGTCCCAAGTGAAACTGGCATCGCCGGCAGCGCGGCTGCCCAGGTCGATGGTGCGCACGGTCTTGCCGTCCTTGTCGGTGATGGTCACGGTGCCGCCGGCAATCGACGAAGGCACGGTGACCGAACCGGTCAGGCCTTTGCTCGGGTCATCGAGCTGGGCGGTGTTGGTCTGCACGATCACGTTGCGACCGACCAGCGACGACGCTTGCAATGCCTGCGACGAGTTGTAGTTGCCGGCAAGGCCGCTGACGGTGGAGTTCAGCGTGGTAATGCCTTCAAGGCTGCTGAACTGCGCCAGTTGCGCAACGAACGCGCTGTTGTCCTGCGGGTCGAGCGGATTCTGGTTTTTCAGCTGGGTAACCAGCAATTGCAGGAAAGCATCCTTGCCCAGCGCCTGGCCGCCGGTGGCACTGTTGGTCGCCGAAGCGATGCCGCCCGACGTAGTGCTGCTGGCCTTCTTCGACGAGTTGGCCAGGATGTCGTTCATGCTCAGGCTGCTGGTGGTATCCGTAACGCTCATGGCAGTCGCCCCTTATTACTGACCGAGGGTCAGTACCTTCTGCATCATGGTTTTGGCGGTGTTCATCATTTCCGCGTTGGTCTGGAACGAGCGGCTCGCAGAAATCATGTCAGCCATTTCTTCCACCACGTTGACGTTCGGGTAGTAGACGTAGCCCTTGGCGTCGGCAGCCGGATGGTTCGGCTCGTAGCGCGCTTCAAGATTGCTCTGGTCTTCGACAACGCCGAGCACCTGCACGCCCTGCCCGGCCGCGTCCTGGTTCTGGAACAGCGAATTGCTGCCGCCAGCCTGGCCGCCCTGGAACATGGTGGCGAATACCGGGTGACGGGCGCGGTAGGTCTGGTCGATGCTCGACGAAACGGTTTCGGCGTTGGCGATGTTCGAGGCCACGGTGTTCAGACGCGTGGTCTGCGCGCTCATGCCGCTGCCGGCAATGTTGAAAACGCTGGACAGGGACATGGATTATTCTCCGCGCAGGGCTGACACCAGCCCTTTGAATTTGCTGTTGAGCAAGGTGAAGCTGGCCTGGAAGCCGACGGCGTTTTCCGCGTAGTTCGACTGTTCCAGTTGAGCGTCGACGGTGTTCTGGTCGATCGAAGGCTGCATCGGCGTGCGATACATCAGCGACTCGTCGCCATTGCCCAGTCCTTCAGCCTCGATGTGCCGGCTGTTGGTCATGTTCAGGGCAAAGTGGCCGCCGGTCTTGGTCTTCTCGGTCTGTGCTTCGAGCACTTTGGAGAAATCCAGATCCCGCGCTTTGTAGTTCGGGGTGTCGGCGTTGGCGATGTTGTTGGCCAGTACTTCGGCACGCTGGGCGCGGAAGCCCAATGCCTTTTCGTGAATGCCCAGCGCTTTGTCGAAGCTGATGCTCATGTCGGGAACCTTCAGGTGACCGGTTTTTCGTATCTGAGCTTTAGCAAGCGCCGTGCCAAATGAACAAGGCCCCGTATTCCGGGGCTTTGCGCCAAACAGGCTAAGCGGCAATGCCAGAAAAGCGGCAACCGGTTACCGCCGGATGCCGCTTTTCTGCCGCTTGCCGTCCTTGCCAGGCCAGCGCAGATCCCTGTGGGAGCGAGCCTGCTCGCGAAGGCGGCGTGTCAGGCGCCAACTGTCTTATGGACAGACCGCTTTCGCGAGCAGGCTCGCTCCCACAGGGGGTTCGTGGTGTTCGTGGAAATAATTCGGGCACAAAAAAACGGCAGGCCTTTTGGGGCCTGCCGTTTTTTGTACCGCCGCAAACCGCTTATTTCGCCTTGTAAATAATCCCCGGGCTGCACTGAACCATCTGGTAATGATCCGGCAAACCGTTCAGCGCTTCGGACGCGCCAAGAAACAGGTACCCGCCCGGCTTCAACGTACTGTGAATGCGCAACAGGATGTCCTTCTTCACTTCGGCAGAGAAGTAGATCAACACGTTGCGGCAGAACACGATGTCGAACTTGCCCAGCGCCGCGTAGCTGTCGAGCAGGTTGAACGAGCGGAACTCCACCCGGCTCTTGATCGGCGCCTTGACCACCCAGCGCCCCGGCCCTTTCGGGTCGAAGTAGCGTTGCAGGCGTTCCGGCGACAGACCGCGACCGATCGCCAGGCTGTCGTACTCGCCGGTCTTGCAGTTGTTGAGCATCAGGCCGGACAGATCGGTGGCAACGATCTGCACGCCCATCTTCAACTGACCCAGGTTGCTGCGCTCGAACTCGTCGATCGACATCGACAGCGAGTACGGTTCCTGTCCCGACGAGCAGGCCGCCGACCAGATCCGCAGACGCTGGTTGGGGCTGGCCTTGATCGCTTCCGGCAGTACCTTGTTCTTCAAGACTTCAAACGGATAGGTGTCGCGAAACCACAGGGTTTCGTTGGTCGTCATGGCATCGACCACCTGCTCGCGCAAACCGCTGCGCGGCTGGGTCTGGATGCGCTGTACCAGCTCACCCAGGGACTTGATGCCTTGCTGCTCCATCAGTTTGTTGAGACGGCTCGAGACCAGATACTGCTTGTTTTCACCGAGCAGAATGCCACAGGCTTTTTCCAGGAAGACCCGGAACTGTTCGAAATCCAAATTACCCGTAGACAATGATGCCGCCTCTTAAATCGTGTTGACCGCCAGGGGCAGAAGGCCCCTAGCTGATATCTGCTGCTTTGATCCGGTCGACTACCCGGGATGCGAGGTCATCAGGACGGAATTTGGCGAGGAAGTCATCAGCACCGACTTTCTTCACCATCGCCTGATTGAATACCCCCGACAACGAAGTATGCAGGATGATATGGAGCTTTTGCATGCGTGCGTCGCCGCGGATTTCCGCCGTCAGGGTGTACCCGTCCATCTCCGGCATCTCGATGTCGGAAATCATCATCAGGAACTCTTCTTCCGGCTTCTTGCCCTCGTCGACCAGCTTGCGCAGGTAATCCAGCGCCTGCTTGCCGTCGTTCAGAGCCACCACTTCGACACCGATGGTCTGCAGACAACGCGTGACCTGCTTGCGCGCCACCGACGAGTCATCGACCGTCAGCACCCGCAGCGACAACGCCTTGGTCTGCGTCTCGACATCGACCACGCCCACCGAAATCGCTTCCGGCGTCGGCGCCACTTCGGCCAGCACCTTCTCGACGTCGATGATTTCGACCAACTGGTTGTCGACCCGAGTCACAGCGGTCAGGTAGTGATCGCGACCGGTACCCTTGGGTGGCGGATGGATCTCTTCCCAGTTCATGTTGACGATGCGCTCCACCGAGCGGACCAGGAAACCCTGGGTCTTGGTGTTGTACTCCGTGATGATCACGAACGGACTGTTCTTGTCTTTCAACGCACCGGAGCCCGTTGCCATTGCCAGATCCAGGATCGGAATGGTCGCTCCCCGTATATTCGCTACCCCGCACACGACAGGACTGGATTTGGGCATCAACGTCAGGGACGGGCACTGCAACACTTCCCGTACCTTGAACACGTTGATCCCGTAGAGCTGCGGCCCGTCGAGACGGAACAACAGCAGCTCGAGGCGATTCTGCCCTACCAGTTGCGTGCGCTGGTTCACCGAATCCATTACACCAGCCATGCCCAGACTCCTACACCAACGCCAAGTGTTGTTGCGACGCACATTCATTGCTAAACGGCACGGCGCTTGCTTTTTAACTCGTATGAACGCTCAAACGACATTTTCCCGACGCCTGACATCCTCCCTTCGCAAAGGGCTTTGCGCGGTGGCCGCCGTTTGCTGCTTGCTTGCTGGCAGTCCTGCCCATGCAGATGCGGTTACCTTGCCTGATATGCTTATCGGCGTGACTCAGGGCTTTCTTGAATTCACCGTAGAAGACTATTTGGCTTCCAGTCAAACCGAAGGCCGCTACGAAATCGAAGTCAACCAGCTCGACCCGCGCATGCGCATGCCCATGTGCGACAAGGAATTGACAGCCACGCTGGAGAGCCCGGCACGCCCGCTGGGCCGCGTCACGGTGAAGGTTCGCTGCGAAGGCAGTTCGCCCTGGACGGTGTTTGTACCCGCTCAAGTCCGCCTGTTTCGCGAGATCGTGACGACCACTCGTCCGCTGAAACGCGCCGGCATTATCGAGCCGCAGGATGTGACCTTGCGCGAGCGCGACGTCAGCACGATCAACCAGGGTTTCCTGACCTCGGTCGACGAAGCGATCGGGCAGAAACTTACCCGACCAACGGTCGCCGATCAGGTCATCACACTGGTGCATCTGGAACAGGCCGAAGTGGTGCGCAAGGGTGACCAGGTGGTGATCACTGCGCGCAGCGGCACCCTTGCCGTACGCATGCCGGGGGAAGCGCTCTCCAATGGCGGCATGAAAGAACAGATTCGAGTAAAAAACCTTAATTCTCAAAGAGTTATCAAGGCGCAGGTGATTGCGCCGGGACAGGTCGAAGTGGCCATGTAAAAGCTTCGTGGAGAAAACTGGCGCCGATCCCGTCGCTTCCCTAAACTGTGCCGCAGCAGGTCTCGCAACGGCGCATGCAAGCTTATGGTTGATTGGGCCTAAAGTTTTTCAGGGGATAGCCGAAAACATGGCAAGCGTCCAAATTCCCAGAGGTTTTTTATCATGGTTATCGATTTCAACCGATTGAACAGTTCCTCGTCACTAACCGGCAGCACACGTACCAGCAACGCCAAGGAAAGCGCTGAAAACAGCCCCTCCGCGCCGCTGAATACCCAGGCCGAACAGGCCAATGTCGCCAAAAGCGGGGAGTCGGTACACCTCAGCAATGAGGCTCAACAGTTGCAGAAGGTCACTGACAAGCTGCGCGATCAGCCTGCTGTCGACAAAGCCCGTGTGGCCGAGTTGAAAGCCGCGATTGCCGATGGCAGCTATAAAGTCGACAGCAACCGTGTAGCCAGCAAACTGCTCAACTTCGAAGCCCAGCGCTAGGCTTTTGCCGGCGCCAGGCTTTTGGACGCTTAAACCCCAAGGCCAGCCATGCACGACACTAACTTATTGCAACTGATCAACGACGACTTTGCTCCAGCGCAACAATTGCTGGAGTTATTGCAAACCGAATCCCTCGCTTTGCATGGTCGCGACATGCCGTTGCTGGAAGAAATTCTGGCGACCAAGCAAGCGTTGATCATTCTGCTCGAGCAGCATGGCCGCAAGCGCAGCGAAATCCTCGCCAGCCTCAACCTGCCGACTGATCGCACAGGTCTTGAGCAACTGGCCAGCCAGTCGAGCATTGGCGACCAGTTGCTGACCCAGGGCGACGCCCTGACCGCGCTGATCGCCCAATGCCAGGCGGCCAACATCAAGAACGGCCAGTCGATCCAGATCCAGCAGGCGACTACGGCCAACCAGCTGAAGATTCTCACCGGCGGTGAGCCGCCAGCGCTGTACGACGCCAGCGGGACCTTTGCCAAACCGGTCAAGCCGCGAACGCTCAGCCAGGCATGAGCCATTCGCTGGCCCTGCACTATCCACTTGCGCAACATGCTGGCAAAATACTGGCCAGTCGTAGTCTTATTTTGTCTGGAGATTGAAGAACCGTGTCCAACACCCTAAGCGCGGATGATGCTCCGCAGCCTCCGAAGGTGCTCACCACGCCACTGGAAATCTCCAGCAACCTGCGCCAGCTGCAAGACAGCCACGATCCGCTGATCATCACTTTCCATGAACGCAGCCAGCGCTTTCAGAGTTACCTGATCAAGGTCGACCGCGAAACCGCAACGATCGCGCTGGACGAAATGATTCCACGCGACGGCGAGCGCTTCCTCCAGGCTGGCGAACCGTTCAAGGTCGAAGGCTTTCATGACGGCGTGCGCATCGCCTGGGAATGCAACGGCACGCTGAACATCGAAGAATCCGACGGCGACCGTTTCTACACCGGCGACCTGCCGAGCGAAGTGGTCTATCACCAGCGCCGTAACGCCTTCCGCGCTGCGTTGAAGCTCACCGATCTGGTCAGCGTTGAACTGGGCGGCGAAAAGCTCAAGGTTCCTCTGCACGGCAAGCTGCTGGACATCTCCGCCACCGGCTGCAAATTCCGTTTCGAAGGCGACATCACTGATCGCCTGCAACTGGGCCAGGTCTACGATCGCCTGATCGCCCCGCCGCTGTTCGGCAACCAGCCAACATCGGTCGAACTGCGCTATCTGCATTTCGAAGAAAAACTCAACATCACCTTCGCCGGTCTGCGCTTCCACAACATCAGTGGCCAGGCTGCGCGCAACGTCGAGCGTTTTGTTTACCAGTTGCAGCGTGAAGCACGGCGTTTCGACAAAGACGATCTCTGAGTCGCAGCGATCAATAAAAAGGGCAGTCCCGCACAGGACTGCCCTTTTTTATGCGCCGATGTTTACCTTCGATTCAGGGCCTGCCACCGCTGATATCCGGCGCAGGCTTATCGTCATTGCCGCTGTCCAGTTCGGTTTCAACGACTGCTTCCGGCTGCGCTTCGGGCTCAGGCTCAGGAGTGACCGGCGCCGGGTCTTGGACCATCTGCTCCTGCACCACCTGCTCATCGACACGCGGGTCAAGCGCCGCCACCAGCGGCGAGCTCGACATGCTGTCCGGCATTGCCACGTGATGCAGCGGTGCGTCGTCGACCTGGTGCAGGTTGGTGACCGCTTTCGGACGTATCCGCCAGACCAGCACCAACGCGAAGAAACTGAAGAACGCATACAGGCTCTGACTGCCGAGAAACTTCATCAGCACGCCCGCGAGCAGCGGCCCGATGCTCGCGCCGACGCCGTAAGTCACCAGCAACATGGCGGTCAGCGACACGCGGCGATCGCCTTCGACGTGGTCGTTGGAAAACGCCACCGCCAGCGGATACAGGCAGAACTGCACCAGCGAACAGAAGAAACCAACGACGAACAACACCTCCAGCGGCACCTGCGGCATGATCGCCAACGGCAACGCCGCCACCGCCAGAAACCCGGCAAAGCAGCGTATCAGCAGCGCGCGGTCATAACGGTCGGACAACCAGCCCAACGGCCACTGCACCAGCAGACCGGCAAAAATGCAGCTACCCATGAACAGACCGACCTGCTCGGTCGTCAGCCCCTGTTGCGATGCATACAGCGGCGCCAGACCGTAGAACGAACCGATGATCAGACCGGCGCCGAGCACCGTGCTCAGCGATTGCGGCACACGCTTGATAAAGAAGCGCGGCTCCATCGGCGCCGGGTGCAGAGGCGCCGGGTGAATCCGTCGGGTCAGCGTCACCGGCACCAGACACAGGGCAAAGCACAGCGCCACCAGCATCAGCAGTTCCAGGCCGAGGCCGGGGTGCATGACCAGAATCAGCTGGCCCAGCACCAGGCCCAGATACGAGGCGATCATGTAACCGCTGAACACCAGCCCACGCTGATTGGCGTCGGCCTGCTCGTTGAGCCAGCTCTCGATGACCATGTACTGACACATCATGCCCAGACCGACGATCGTCCGCAGCACCAGCCACGCCGGCAGCCAGTCCACCAGTCCATGGCCGAGCACCGCCGCGCCGACGATCCCGGCACACGCCGAGTAGGCACGGATATGCCCGACCCGGGCGATCAGGCGATGGCCGATCTTGCCGCCCAGCACCAGACCGAAATAGTTGGCCGCCATCAGCGCACCGACCCACAGCCCGTCGACGTTGTCGGCAGCCAGACGCAAAGCCAGATAAGTAGAAAGAAGGCCTGAGCCGATCAACATCATCAGCGAGGCGAAATACAGCGCTCGAAAGGATTTCCAGATTTGGCGCATCGGCGTTCCGAGCGGCTCCTTGCAGTAAATACCGGGCGGTCAGAACGACAGCCCGGCAGCAGCGATACGTCAGGCCTGGGCGGCCAGCACACGGCGCTCCCAGGGAGTGATTTCATCAAAGAAGCTGGTCAACTCCATGGTCTTCGAAGCGATGTAGCCTTCGATGAACTCCGACCCGAACAGTTCCCTCGCCAACTGGCTGCGTTTCAGACGCTCCAGCGCGGCGTGCAAAGTACACGGCAAGGCCAGATTATCCGGCACGGCGAACTCACCCTGGATTGCCGCGCTCGGCTCCAGTTCCTGCTCGATGCCATGCAAACCCGCAGCCAGACTGGCGGCGATGGCCAGATAAGGGTTGGCGTCGGCGCCCGGCAAGCGGTTTTCGACCCGACGTGCGACCGGCGAGCTGGCGGGAATACGCAAGCCGGCGGCGCGATTGTCATGGGACCAGCAGGCATTGTTCGGCGACGCGTACGGATGACACAGGCGCTGATAGGAATTCACGTTGGGCGCAAACAGTGCGGTGAAATCGGCGAGGCCTGCCTGTTGCCCGCCGATGAAGTGGCGGAACATCGACGTCGGCTCGCCGTTCGAGTCAGTGAAGACATTCTTGCCGCTGCCGATCTCAACGATGCTCTGGTGAATATGCATCGAGCTGCCCGGCGTATGCGCCAGCGGTTTGGCCATGCACACCACGCTCAGGCCATGCTTGAGCGCGACCTCCTTGAGCAGGTGCTTGAACAGGAACGTCTGATCGGCCAGCAGCAGCGGGTCGCCGTGCAGCAGATTGATCTCGAACTGGCTGACGCCCATCTCATGCATGAAGGTGTCGCGCGGCAGGCCGAGGGCGGCCATGCATTTATACACTTCGCTGAAGAACGGCCGCAGACCGTTGTTGGAACTGACGCTGAACGCCGACTGGCCGTCCTCGCGACGGCCGTCGAGGCCGACCGGCGGACGGAACGGCTGACTCGGATCGGTGTTCGGTGCGAAGACAAAAAATTCCAGTTCGGTCGCCACCACCGGCGCCAGACCGTGCGCGGCGTAACGGGCGATGACCGCTTTGAGCTGACCACGGGTCGAGAGACTTGAGCTCCCCCCGCTCAGTTCGTCGGCGTCGCAAATCGCCATGGCACGCGGCTCGTCGCTCCAGGGCAAACGGTGAATCTGCGCAGGATCGGCGACCAGCGCCAGATCGCCGTCATCGCTGCCGTAGAACCGCGCCGGCGGATAGCCGCCCATGATGCATTGCAACAGCACACCCCGCGCCAACTGCAAACGCCGCCCTTCGAGAAAACCCTCGGCGGTCATCACCTTGCCCCGTGGCACACCGTTCAGATCCGGGGTGACACATTCAATCTCATCAATGCCGGTCAATCGCTGCGCGAGTGAACCCTGGCCATCGGTTGTCATGACGCAATCCTTGTTGTTGTGCGAGCCGCGAACGGCGACCCGGACAAAATAGGCTGCGGCTGTTCGGAATATCAAGCAGCGCCCACAAAAATCCCGATCTTGTGCAGGAGCCGTAGGAGCTGACGAGTGCAACGAGGCTGCGATCTTTTGATCTTGCTTTTTAAAATCAAAAGATCGCAGCCTTCGGCAGCTCCTACACCAGACCTAGGGCAGGTAGAGGCTGAATACCCCACCACCCAACGGCCCGCCATTGCTGATTTCGGTGCGCCCTTCCACGCCGTTGCGCTGATGCAGCGCGGCGATGCGATTGGCGAAATACAGACCGAGGCCGGTGCTGCCGCTGCTGTGATTGATGCCCTGGACATAATCGGCCTGACGCTCAAGCATCTCTGCTGGATAGCCGTCGCCGTCGTCGTTGATGCTCAGCACCAGTTGCCCGGCTTCGTCGCTGACGGTAATCAGCAGCGACTCGCGGGCGTAACGGATCGCATTGTTGATGCAGTTGCCGAGCACCGAGGCGATCAGCTCGCGATCGAAGAAACCCAGCGGGCTCAACGGATCGACTTCATAGGTGGCGATGATGCCGCGACTGGCAAACACTTCCTGATGCGCGGCCAGTTGCGCCTCGATGAAATCGTCGAGTTCGTGATAGGCCGGCTGTAGCGGCAACTGGTTGACGCCGAGTTTGTACAGCCCGAGCAACTGCACCAGCATGCCGTTGAGGTGGGCGAACTCGAAGTCGATCACGCCCTGTTCCGAGCCTTCGCGCAACTCTTTCGGCAAACGCGCCAGCCACTGGCTGTGCGCCTGCATCAGCATGGCCAGGGAGTTCTTCATGTCGTGAACGGTGGAGGCAATCACCGTGGAAAAATCCAGCGCCGGATCAATTGGGTTCATTCGCCAAACGCCTTGCTTTTCAGCTTCTGATAACGCGCAAACCGCGCGTCGGTGTCGGGCATCAGGCCCACCAGTTTCAGGCAGGCCCGACATTCTTCCAGCTCCGCCGACGGCATACTGGTGTCGGTGCCGTGCAGCAGCGACTGGGCCAGGTTCAGCGCAATACTGATGTTTTTCGGTTGCAGCTTGAGCGCCTTGCGGAACACCTCGCGGGCCTCGACCAGATTGCCGGTCTTGTACACGCGCACGCCCTGGCGGTTGAGATCGGCCGCAGCGTTGCTCGAGCTGAGAATGGTCGGATCGTCGGTGAGCTTGGCGATGTCTTTCATCACCGCCGGGTCATCACCGTAGATCTCTGCGCAGCTCTTGAGCATCGAAGTGCCCGCCTCGGCCTGACCGAGCATCTGCAACTGCTTGGCCACCAGCAACGCCGCCTCGGGGCTCATGAATTGCTCCATGCCATCGAGGCGCATCAGTGCTTGTTCGGTGAGCTTGTCGGCGGTTTCGGCGTCGTTGAGCAACAGGCTGGTGGCCTTCATCAGCCGCGCGCGAATTTGCAGGCCGGGATCGCTCGGGTTCTCCTTGGCCACGGCACTGAGAGTGGTGTTGATCTCCAGCCGCGTGCGCGTGTCGAGGCCGCGATCGCTGCCCTTGCTGATCAGCGCGTGCGCCAGGCCGAGATTGCTTTCCGGGTCCTTGAAACGCGACTGTGCGCCCTGCGCCACGGCCTGACGATAAGCCCGCGAGGCGGTTTCGAAATCTTCGTTGGCCATCGCCAGTTTGCCGAGCAGCGCCTGACGGCGCACCGCCAGCGGCGACAGGCGAATCGCTTCTTCGAGCACCCGCTGCGCGCCTTTGCTGTCGCCTTCGGCCACCAGCACATCGGCCATGCCGTCATACAGCGCCGGCATCATCGGGAACACTTTCAAGGCCTTTTCATAGACCTCTTTGGCCTGCGACACCTGCCCGCGCTTGAACAGCAACTTGCCCAATCCAGCGAAGGCCCACGGCAACGGCCGGTCGGCAATGATGCCGTCGTAGAGCCGCTCCAGCGCTTCGTTCTGGTTCATGTCGCGCAGGGCGTCGGCGCGGTAGCGCAGGCACAGCGGCGAATAGCGGATGTCCTGTTTGCACAGGGCAATACAGGCATTGAGCACCTCGACCGGCTTACCGCGATCAAGGGCTTGCAGAATCGGTTTGAGCAAGGTCTTGCGTTGCTCCAGACGCTCAAGGCGCTGGGCCAGTCCGGAACGGTTGAACGGCTTGGTCAGGTACGCATCCGGCTCGTGCTCCAGCGCGCTGAGCACCATCGCCTGACTGGTCTCGGCGGTGACCATTACGAAAACGGCTTCGTGGCTGATGAGCTTTTCCGACATCAGGTCTTCGAGCACCTGCTGGCCGTTCTTCTTGCCGTCGCCGAGGTGGAAGTCCTGAAGAATGAAATCGTAAGACTTCTGCGAACACATCTTCAGCGCCTGCTCGCCAGTGTCGGCAGTATCGACATCCTTGACGCCGAGCTCACGCAACATCGAACGCACGGAACTGCGGAAATCGGAAAAATCATCGACGATCAGAAAGCTTTTTTGGTGATACGACGACATCGAGGATTTCCAGGCAATTGAAGAAAACGAACCGAGGCGATTTCAGGCGCGCAGATGATAGCTGGAGGCCATGCGCCATCAAGCGATTTCGCTGGAGTCTGAACTCACCGTTCGGGTTATCGGCCAAAAATGCCCGGGCCTGAGGGTGGTGCTTCAAGAATGTTGCCTGGAGTATTACTCTGCGCGCCTGCTCAAGGATTTTCATAGGGACTGAATCGTGTACATCAAGGGACGCTACATCCTGTCGGCCTTTTTGCTGCTGTTTATCCAGCCAATGAGTGCGGCGGCAATGGACTGCACCAAAGCGGCGAACGACGTGGAAAACACGATTTGCGCGAATAAACCGCTTTATGAGCTCGACGCGCAGATGGGCACGCTGTATCGCCAACTGATGACATCTGCCACAGCGACGCAACCTGAGCTCAAGCGCACCCAGCGCGCCTGGCTAAAAACCCGCAATGCCTGCGCAGTCGATGTCGCTTGCCTGGATGGCAGCTACCGCCAGCGCCTGCAAGCATTGCAGGCACAGTGGACGCAAGCCGCAATGTGGCAGCCGGACGCCGTGGATCTTCAGGCGATGAACGATCTGCAGGAAAGCATTCGTGCCGAGAGCAAAAACCACCCGGAATTTGCGCTGGAACATGCCTTGGCCGCACGGGCTTTGGAGTCTTCGCAGACATCGTTCGCGGGCGATCCAGTCGACAGTTACGGCGAGCAAACCAACTTCCCCAAGTCGCGTCCCAAAGGCGTGAGCGAGGATGAGTGGCAAGCATTGAAAGCCTCAAGCATCGGAGGCGCCGCCGAGACCGGACGGACTTCTTACGCACTGCTGGATCTGGACAATGATGGCCAGCGCGACCTTATCGTCGACACATACGCAGGCGGCACCGGCTTGTTCACCTACGTGGAAACCTGGCGCCGCACGGGCGAGCGGTTCGTCAAAAGATCGGTCGAGCCGGAAAGCTCGCTGTTCTACACCAACGACCGTGGCGCTAATCAGGCAATCAGCTGGATCAGGCTTCACGACAGAATTTATGCCGCTTACCGAAACGGCGCCTATGGTGTCGATAATCTGTACCTGCTCAATCCGCTGAAGATCAACCGTCAGGTACCGACGGTGTCTGTGCGTTACGCTTACTCCCTGCAAGTGCCAACCACGCAACATACGGAAGACGGCACCAGTACCTATGAGCTCGAAGCGGATTTGCGCGCGGCACTCGACCACGCCATCACTCAGGCAACGAAAGTCGCATCGGGCTCAAACCCTGACGCGCCCCTTTGCCCCTTTCCTCCGACGGGCGCCGGCGAAGACGATTACTACAGCTACGGTCCAGGGCACTACGCCATCGAAAAGATCACCGATTTGCCGGTAATGATCGGCGGCGACTGCTACATCGGGGCGCTGATTGACTGGTTCGGCAGTTACAGCGAAAAGACTGGGTTATTCGCCCAACTGGCCGTGCGCAAGCCGGGCGTAGAGGCCAGCGGGACTACCTACGAAGTCTTCGGCCGTCGGCATGTAACCGAGGTCAGTGGGAGCCTTGGCAAAGTCGAAATCAACGACGACTGACCACCGATCATCACACCGGAAAATTAATCGGCACGGTTGCCAATCACCGGATGTCAAAAACACAGGCAGCACATTTGTCCTTCAAAAGTGCAGGCAGATTCGCAAATGAGGTTTATTCTGCTCAATTACCTGCGCCCCCGGACGTCCGCGATACGCTTGTACCGCCACAAAAAAGGCCGAAGTGATGACCTCGAAAACCCCTGCCTCGCCCTCTGCGCCCGAACGCAAGGACCTGACACCCAGCCACCTGAATTTCCCCGTGGTGGGCATCGGCGCCTCGGCGGGCGGCCTGCAAGCGACCAAGCTGTTTTTCGAGCATATGCCGAAGGACAGTGGCATGGCGTTCGTGATCATTTTGCACCTGTCGCCCGATCACCAGAGCATCGCCGACCAGATCATTCAGGAATCGACGCGCATGCCGGTGCTGCAAGTGACGCAGCCGGTGCCGATCGAAAAGAACTGCGTGTACGTGATTTCTCCGGCGCACTCGCTGACGATGAATGACGGCTACCTGCGCGTCAGCCCCGCTGGCTCACCGCAAGCGCGCCACACTGCCATCGACCTGTTCTTCCGCGATCTGGCCGATGTGCATCGCGAGCGGGCTTTTTGCCTGGTGCTTTCAGGCACCGGTTCCGATGGTGCGGTGGGCTTGTCGCGAATCAAGGAACAGGGTGGCGTGACGCTGGTGCAAGTGCCGGAAGACGCCGAGTTCGACGGCATGCCGCGTGCCGCCATCGAGACGCGCATGGTCGATCTGATACTGCCAGTGGTCGAGATGCCGCAGAAACTGATGGAGCTGTGGCGCAACTCTCAGAACATCAAATTACCCAGCGCCAATGATCCCGACTTGAAAGCCTTGAAGCCTGCAAACGAACACGAAGCGTCGATCGCCGAACAACGCCTGCATGAAATCCTGTTGTACCTGCGCAGCAGCACCGGTCACGATTTCAAACACTACAAGCGCGCCACCGTGCTGCGCCGCATCGAGCGGCGCATGCAGGTCACCAGCCAGTCTGACCTCGGCGCCTATTACGACTACCTGCAAAATACCCCGGAAGAATCCAAGGCCCTGCTCGGCGATATGCTGATCGGCGTGACCAACTTCTTCCGTGACCGCGAAGCCTTCGAAGCCCTTGAGCGCGATGTGCTGCCGCAACTGGTGCAATCGGTTGCCGACTCGTCGGAAAAAGAAGAACTGCGCATCTGGTCTGCCGGCTGCTCGACCGGCGAAGAAGCCTACAGCCTGGCGATCCTGCTCGATGATCAGATGCAGGTACAAAGCAGCAAGGCCAACCTGCAAGTGTTCGCCACCGATATCGACGAACGCGCGATCACCACTGGCCGCGCCGGCACCTATCCGCAAGCCATCGTCACCGACGTACCGCCAACACGCCTTCGGCATTATTTCGTCAAGGACAATGAGCATTACCGGATTCGCAAGGAAATCCGCGAGAAAGTGCTGTTCGCCAAGCACAGCCTGTTGTCCGATCCGCCGTTCTCGCAGATCGACCTGATCGTTTGCCGCAATCTGCTGATTTACCTGGATCGCGAGGTGCAGCGGGAAATCCTGCAGATGTTCCACTTCGCCCTGCGACCGGGTGGTTTCCTGTTTCTCGGCACTTCGGAAAGCGCCGATGCCTGCCATGAACTGTTCGCGCCCGTGGACAAGCGCAACCGCATCTTCCGCGCCAAGACCGGCACCGCGAACAGCCGCCGCACCCCGACCATGCCGCGTGGCGGTTACATGCGCACCAGCGTTTCCCGACCGCCATCGAAAGCCATCGAGCCTGTCAAGCTGTCGTTTGCCGATATCCACCGCCGCGCCATAGAACGCTTCGCCCCGCCGAGCATCATCGTCGACACCAACGCCGATATCCTTCACATGAGCGAAGCCGCCGGGCGCTTCCTGCGGCATGTCGGCGGCGAGCTGTCACGCAACCTGCTGACGCTGATCCTGCCGGAACTGCGCCTGGAAATTCGCACGACGCTGTTCCAGGTGCAGCAAAGCAACCTCACCGTGCGCTCGCGTGAAGTGCTGCTCAAGCGCGAGGAGCGTCAGTACCGCATCACGCTGATTGCGCAGCCGTACAAGGACGACGACTTCGACAGCGAGTGCGTGCTGGTGACCTTCGATGAAACGGAGATCGACGCGCACGAGCAGGCGCTGACCACGGTGCTGCAGACTGAAAGCCAAGTGCTCTCGAATCTGGAACGTGAGCTGCAACGCACCAAATTGCATTTGCAGGACACCATCGAACAGTCGGAAATCTCCAGCGAAGAGCTCAAGGCTTCCAACGAGGAGATGCAGGCGATCAACGAAGAACTGCGCTCGGCCACCGAAGAGCTCGAGACCAGCAAGGAGGAGTTGCAGTCAATCAATGAAGAGCTGTTGACGGTCAACTACGAGCTGAAGACCAAAGTCGAAGAAACCGACAAGATCAACGATTATCTGACCAATCTGATCGCTTCTACTGACATTGCTACGGTGTTCGTCGATCGCAGCATGCGTATCAAATGGTTCACGCCGCGCGCCACCGATATCTTCAGCATGCTGCCGGTAGACACCGGCCGTTCACTGCTGGATATCACCCATCGCCTGAATTACCCGGCGATGACCGAGGACGCGGCGCAAGTGTTCGAATCGCTGAACATGATCGAACGCGAGGTCAACAGTACCGATAACCGCTGGTACATCGCCCGCTTGCTGCCTTATCGCTCCAGCGAAGACCACATCGACGGCACCGTGCTGACCTTCATCGACATCAGCAAACGCCGCGAAGCCGAGGAAGAGCTGCGCCTGGGCGAAGAACGCATGCGTCTGGTCGCTGAGAGTACGCGTGACTACGCGATTATCATCCTCGATGAAATGGGTGCGATCACCAGTTGGAACAAAGGCGCTGAACTGATCTTTGGCCACAGCAAAAACGAGGCCGAAGGTCAGTACTACGATTTCATCTTCACAGCCGAAGACCGTGCTGCCGGCATGGCTGAAAGTGAATTGTCCACGGCTCGTCAGCACGGGCGCTCGGAGGATGAGCGCTGGCATGTGCGCAAGGATGGCAGCCGTTTCTTCTGCAGCGGCGAGGTCACCCGGCTCAGCGGCGACCGCTTGCAAGGCTATGTGAAAATCGCCCGCGACCTGACCGGGCACAAGCGCCAGCAGGATGAACAGAGCAAGGAACTGGCGCAGACGCGCAATACGGTGTCCCTGCGTGATGAGTTCTTCGCGGTCATGTCCCATGAACTCAAGCACCCGCTCAACCTGATCCAGCTCAACGCCGAACTGTTGCGCCGTTTGCCAATGATCCGCACCGCCGGACCGGCGACCAAAGCGGTCAACACCATTTGCGATGCGGTGAACAGTCAGGCGCGGATCATCGACGACCTGCTTGATGTAGCACGGGTGCGCACCGGCAAGCTCAAACTGCAATTGGCGCGTGTCGATCTGAGCGCGGTTCTGCGTGACATCCACACGGTAGTGCTCAATGAGCAGCATGCCACGCGGATCGATCTGCAATTGCCTGAAGCACCGTTGATCATTCATGCCGACCCGACACGGGTCGAGCAGATCATCTGGAATCTGGTCAACAATGCCTTGAAGTTCACACCACCGAGCGGGCGCATTGAGTTGATCGCCAGCAAGAGCGGGAAAATGGCGCAACTGGACGTCAAGGATAACGGCGTCGGCATCGCTGCGGAAAACCTCGAACATGTCTTCGATCTGTTCGGCCAGGCGGAAAAACAGCACACCAACCATCAACGTGAAGGCTTGGGCATCGGCCTGTCACTGGTGCGGCAACTGACCGAAGCCCAGCACGGCACGGTGAAGGTTGCTTCGCCGGGGCTGGGCGCCGGTTGTACCTTTACCGTTCGCCTGCCGCTGTCGACTGATGTCGAAGAAACCGCTGCAACAGCCGAGGTTGAACCGGTTTCCGGCAAGCTCGATGGCTTGAGTATTCTGCTGGTCGACGACTCGCCGGAAGTGCTGGAGACCTTGAAGCTGCTGCTGGAGATGGAAGACGCCGACGTAACGGCCTTCGATCATCCGGTGGCAGCGCTGAAAGCCGCTGAGAGCAGGCGCTTCGATCTGATCATCTCCGACCTCGGCATGCCGGTCATGACCGGCTATGAACTGATGGCTGCCCTGCGCAAGCTGCCGCTGGTGAAAAACGTACCGGCGATCGCCCTCACCGGGTATGGCACTCAGAGCGACATGCAGAAGTCCCGTGAAGCCGGGTTCGATCAGCATCTGGGTAAACCGGTGGCGTACGACGACCTGATTGAAACCATCGAGGCGTTGCGCCGTTCGGAGTTGCTGTAAAGCTCGCCAGCGCTCCAACGCAAAAAGCCCCGCCGCACGAGTAAGTGCGACGGGGCTTTTTGTTTTTTGAAGAGGTGGTGTCCCAGGCGGGGTTCGAACCTGCAACCTTCCCCTTAGGAGGGGGATGCTCTATCCAATTGAGCTACTGAGACACTGATTGACGCGGGCTGTATGCGGCGCGACAGACGGCGTGCATGTTAACGGCCAGCCCCTGTTTTGTCATGTCGTCCGTAGGGCTTTTTAAGTGTAGGCAAGCGCCCTGGAAGATTGCGGGAACTTTTACCGGGCAATTTGCACTGCGCGGAAATGCGGTCATTGCAGATTGCAATCAGCGTCGCCGGAAAAAACATACCAAACCCTTGTTTTTAAAGGACTTATCAGCCGTTACACTGTTGGCACGGCGGCTGCTATGCCTGTTCTATCAAAAAGAACAATTTGGAGCGTCGTGCCATGAACAGCACCCTCTTGCTTGCAAACGCAGCGGCTCTGGCTGTCTTGCTCGGATCACATTTTTTTCCCAAGGCTGACGTTGAGCAGCCAGTGGCGCAGCGCATGCCGCATTACTTGCAAGTGCAGAAAGCGCCGCAGTGGGCCGTGTTGAGTGATCGCAGCGACGCTTCTACACAAATGGTCAGCGAGCCTGAGCTAGCCTCGGCGCCAACCACCGAACGTCTGGTTTTTTGAAAAATCTTCAGGAGTACAACATGTCCAAATCAGCGACGGGATTTCTGATCCTCGCTTTACTGAGTGGCGTTACCCATCTGGCGCTGTTCGAGGAGACGGAAGTCACCTTGCCTCTGGTTGGCTGTGGCGTGTTTGCGGTGCTGTTTGTGCTGGCGCTGATTGCAGGGCGCAAGATCAAGTTCGATCCGGTTCTGCGTTGAGCCGAACCAATTCCAATAACGAAGAGACCGCGATAGCGAGGTCAACAGAGTTGTCGATCTGATGAACGGGGCTGTCGCTGGATCTTCGGTCTTTGAACAACGCATTGCGAGCCAGCCTCGCATCGATTTGCTCAGGGGTCTCCCGACCACGGCTGAGCAAGCGCTTGCGCAGGACCTCATCGTTGACTGTCAGCAGAATCGGCACCAGGGTTGGATACTTCTCCATTGCTTGACGCAGGTTCGCTCTTGAGCCGTTAACCAGTACGTGCCGGCCTGCTTGCAACCATTCATCCATTTCCCTTGGAATGCCATAGGAGAGGCCGTTGGCTTGCCAGGCCAGGGAGAAAGCGCCGGCGTGCTGTCGCCGTTCGAATTCTTCAGGGGTCACGCCGATTGCATCTTCGCCGACGGACTCCGCCGAGCGGGTAATCACCCGACGCATTACTTCACAGTTCAACGCACGCAGTGGCTCACGCGATGCATCGATCAGGCTGTCCTTGCCCGAACCGGACGGCCCCATAAGGTAAAAAAGCTTGCCATCCATCCTGTAAACGCCCTCCGACGGGTCCTGCCTCTAGTAAATCGGCAAATTGCCACTATCCTGTGCACATAGGGATCAAGAATAGCGAGCCGCATAGCATGCACGTTCTGAGGTCTTCGGACATCAACAGATGTGCATGCGAAAACGGGCAGCGATACGGAAGGATTGGAAAGTTTTCCAACCAGTCCGCATTTCTGACAACTGGTGCTGGCATTACGCCTTTACCCGGCTCAATATTTGTCACAGAATTGACGCCAATGATCTGGCAATTTTGAGGCATGATGCCGGCCTCTTAACAATTCAGGTTGAACCAATTGGTCCGGATGCTTGTCCTACCACACATCCTGCGGCCAATCCCGAGAACCGCTCCCCTGAACTAACCGGTTAAATATAT
>NZ_RCNZ01000005.1:0-2133 GCF_004307525.1 Pseudomonas sp. Sample_21
ACGGGATTGTGACTCCCGTTGTCGTGGGTTCGATCCCCATCGTCCACCCCATATTTCGAAAGGCGCCAGATTTAACGGTCTGGCGCCTTTGCTTTAAAAGCTTCATCCGCGGATGTGGTGGAATTGGTAGACACACTGGATTTAGGTTCCAGCGCCGCGAGGCGTAAGAGTTCGAGTCTCTTCATCCGCACCAAATAAAGCTTCATCTGTGCCTCGGGCCTGATGCAGTTTCGACAAAGAAGTTGTTTGGCTTTTTTGTTACGCAATATGGTGGGCGTAGCTCAGTTGGTAGAGCACGGGATTGTGACTCCCGTTGTCGTGGGTTCGATCCCCATCGTCCACCCCATATTCCGAAAGGCGCCAGATTTAACAGTCTGGCGCCTTTTTTGTTTTAGCGGTTTCGAAATCCGGCCATGGCCGATTTCGAAGCGCAGGGCAGGGCACTTCATCGCTTTTAAAGGATCGGATGACGCTGAACTGCTCGTCGTTCCGGTTTTGCCGGAACGTCTGTCGGGGCGGATTTGATAGTTGCTTCTATATATAGAAGCGTTGCTGCAGAGCCCTGACGTGATCGCTTGTATTCGCCGGTGGAGTGCACGGCATTCGTGCGGCGCTCCCTATAAATTGCCTGCTGTTTTTTTACCCGTTTCCAGTAGGGTGACTTCTTGAGTTTGACCCACTAGAATGCATGCCCTTGATTCTGGGGTCGGAAACGGCCGGCTAACGTCTGTGCAACGAGGAATATCCATGCAAGTTTCTGTTGAAAATACTACTGCTCTCGAGCGCCGCATGAGCGTCACCGTGCCGGCAGAGCGCATCGAGACTCAGGTCAACAAGCGTCTGCAGCAGACTGCCCAAAAGGCCAAAATTGCTGGCTTCCGTCCAGGCAAAGTGCCAATGAGCGAAATCAAGCGCCGTTTCGGTGCTGATGCGCGTCAGGAAGCGGTAGGCGACGTCATCCAGTCTTCCTTCTACGAAGCTGTGGTCGAGCAAAAGCTCAACCCTGCCGGTTCGCCTTCGATCGAGCCAAAGTCGCTCGAAGCGGGCAAGGATCTGGAATACGTTGCTGTATTCGAAGTCTTCCCTGAGTTCACCGTTGCTGGCTTCGAAGGCATCACCGTTGAGCGTCTGAGCGCTGAAGTGGCTGACGCTGACCTGGACAAGATGCTCGACATCCTGCGCAAGCAGAACACCCGTTTCGAAGTGGCCGACCGTGCCGCGCAGAACGAAGATCAGCTGAACATCGATTTCGTTGGCAAGGTTGACGGCGAAGTATTCGCTGGCGGCTCCGCCAAGGGCACTCAGCTGGTACTGGGTTCCGGCCGCATGATCCCGGGCTTCGAAGAAGGCCTGGTTGGCGCTAAGGCTGGCGAAGAGCGCGTTCTGAACCTGACCTTCCCTGAGGACTATCAGAACCTGGACCTGGCTGGCAAAACCGCCGAGTTCACCGTGACCGTCAACACTGTGTCCGAGCCTAAGCTGCCTGAGCTGAACGAAGAGTTCTTCGCTCAATTCGGCATCAAGGAAAGCGGCATCGACGGTTTCCGCACCGAAGTTCGCAAGAACATGGAGCGTGAACTGCGTCAGGCGATCAAATCCAAGGTCAAGAATCAGGTAATGGACGGTCTGCTGGCCACCAACCCGATCGAAGTGCCAAAGGCTCTGCTGTCCAACGAAGTTGACCGTCTGCGCGTGCAGGCTGTTCAGCAGTTCGGCGGCAACATCAAGCCAGACCAACTGCCGGCCGAGCTGTTCGAAGAACAAGCCAAGCGCCGCGTCGTGCTGGGCCTGATCGTTGCTGAAGTGGTCAAGCAGTTCGACCTCAAGCCTGACGAAGCTCGCGTTCGCGAAATGATTCAGGAAATGGCTTCCGCTTACCAGGAGCCAGAGCAGGTCGTGTCGTGGTACTACAAAAACGAGCAGCAACTGAACGAAGTGCGTTCGGTTGTGCTGGAAGAACAAGTTGTGGATACTGTTCTGCAGAAAGCTAGTGTGACCGACAAATCGGTCTCCTACGAAGAAGCAGTCAAGCCGGTAGAAGCTCCAGCAGCCGACTGATTGATTTTGCGTTAGAAGTGCACACCATAAGCCAGCTCTCGAGCTGGCTTATGCGTATTCAAGACATAACTATTT
>NZ_RCNZ01000094.1:0-23768 GCF_004307525.1 Pseudomonas sp. Sample_21
GTTCTCCTGTGGTCGTGACTCTGGCCAACGGTCAGACCATCACCATCGGCGTCGGTCAGACTACTGGCACTGCAACCGCTGTTGCTGCGAACGACGCGTTGGTCGGTAATGCGCCGATCACCAATTCGATCACTGGCGTAACCGGTGGCAATTTCGAAGATCTGGTGGCGGACAAAACTCCGGTTTCGACTTCTGTCACCGACGTTGCCGACACCACCAACCTGTCTCTGAGTGCGACCGGCTCCGTGGCTGAGGGCGGCTCGATTGTTTACACCGCGACACTGACCAATGCCGCTGGCTCGCCTGTGACCGTCACCCTGTCGAACGGCGCGGTCATCACCATCAAGGCTGGCGAAACCACTGGCACCGCGACCGTTCCGGCACCGTCCGATGACGTCTACAAAGACGCCGGTTCCGTGCAGGCGACAATCACCAGTGCCACCGGTGGCAACTTCGAGAACCTCGTTCCGAGCACTACGCCTGCGATCACCCAGGTCACCGACACCATCGATACCTCGACGGTAAAACTGACCGCCGATACTTCGGTAGCCGAAGGCGGCACCGTGACTTACACCGCCACCGTCGGTGCGCCAGTTACTGGCTCGCCTGTGGTCGTGACACTGGCCAACGGCCAGACCATCACCATCGGCGTCGGTCAGACTACCGGCACTGCAACCGCTGTTGCTTCGAACGATGCACTGACCGGCCACGCTCCGATCACCAACTCGATCACTAACGTAACCGGCGGCAACTTCGAAAATCTCGTCGCCGACAAGACCCCGGTCAGCACCACCGTGACCGACACCGTCGACACCACCAATCTGTCACTGAGCGCAACCGGCTCCGTGGCCGAAGGTGGCCAGATCACCTACACCGCGACACTGACCAACGCCGCTGGCTCGCCTGTGACCGTCACCCTGTCGAACGGCGCCGTGATCACCATCAAGGCTGGCGAAACAACCGGCACTGCAACCGTTGCGGCACCCTCCGACGACGTCTACAAAGATGCAGGTTCCGTGCAAGCCACGATCAAAACCGCGACCGGTGGTAACTTCGAAAACCTGGTACCGAGCACCGCGCCAGCAGTGACCAGCGTCACCGACACCGTCGACACCACCACCGTAAAACTGAGCGCAACCGCCACAGCGGCAGAAGGCGGCAACGTCGTCTACACCGCAACCGTCGGCGCCCCCGTCACCGGTTCGCCAGTTGTCGTGACGTTGGCCAACGGCCAGAACATCACCATCGCCGTCGGCCAGACCACCGGCACCGTAACCGCCGTCGCACCGAACGATGCGCTGACCGGCAACGCTCCGCTGACCAACTCGATCACCAACGTCAGCGGCGGCAACTTCGAAAATCTCGTCGCCGACAAGACCCCGGTCAGCACCACCGTGACCGACACCGTCGACACCACCAACCTGTCCCTCAGCGCCAGTAACTCGGTGGCAGAAGGTGGCCAGATTACGTACACCGCGACATTGACCAACGCCGCTGGCTCGCCAGTGACCGTCACGTTGTCGAACGGCGCCGTGATCACCATCGACGCCGGCAAGACCACCGGCACGGTGAACGTTCCAGCGCCAGCTGACGACGTCTACAAAGACGCCGGCACCGTGCAGGCGACCATCAGCAGCGCCACCGGTGGCAACTTCGAAAAACTGGTACCGAGCACCACGCCAGCGGTGACCAGCGTCACCGACACCGTCGACACCACCACCGTCAGCATCACTGGCAGCAGCTCGGTGACCGAAGGCCAGACCGCCAGCTATACCGTCAGCCTCAATCACCCGGCGCAGACCGAAGTGACCCTGAAAATCGTCTACAGCGGCACTGCTGCCGACGGTTCGGACTTCACCGGTGTGTACACCGTGAAGATCCCGGCGGGCGCCAGCAGCGCGCAGTTCAACGTCGCCACCCTCGATGACAAGATCACCGAAGGCACCGAGAACTTCGTGGTCAAGATCGATTCGGCTACCGGCGGCAACTTCGAGAACCTCGCGGTCAGCAGCACCAATGGCAGCGTCAGCACCTCGATCATCGACAACGATGCACCACCGGTGCTCGATCTGGACGCCAACAACTCCAGCGGTGCGACCGGTGCCGATTACAAGGTGACGTTCACCGAGAACACCCCGGGCGCCGGCGTGTCGATCGCTGACACCGACCTCAGCATCACCGACCCGGACAGCACGATGCTGACCGGTGCCACCGTGGTGCTGACCAACCGTCAGGACGGCGATGCGCTGAATCTGGGCAACAGCGTCAACGGCATCACCATCAATGCCAACAGCACCAACGGCACGGTGACCCTGACCCTCTCGGGTAACGCGACCCTGGCCGACTACATGCAGGCCATCAAGAACATCGGCTTCACCAACAGCAGCGAAAACCCGAGCACCGTGCCGCGCATCATCACCGTGACGGTGACCGATGGCGGCAACTACTCGAACACTGCGACCACCACGGTCAACGTGGTGGCGGTCAACGATGCACCGGTCGCTGCGCCGAGCGATGTCACCGGCACCGAAGATACGCCGCTGGTACTCGGCTGGTCGACCTTTGGCGTCACCGATGTCGACAGCCCGGCGAGCAGCCTCGGTATCAAGATCACGCAGCTGCCGGGCGAGGGCAAACTGCAGTATCTGGACGGCTCGACCTGGAAGGATGTGGCCAACAACCAGACCTTCAGCAAGGCCGACATCGACGCCGGCAAGCTGCGCTTCCTGCCGGATGGCAACGAGTCGGGCACCAACGGTTACGGCGGCACCGGTCTGGGCAACAAGCAGGCGGACTACGCGCAGATCAAGTTCCAGCCTACCGATGGCCAGGCGCTGGGCAGCACCGGCACAGTGAAGATCGACATCACGCCAGTGGCGGATGCGCCGACCCTAGCCGTGGCTGACAACAGCGTTAAATCCACCGGCCTCATCAAGGAAGTCTGGACCGGTCTGTCGGGCCTGGGCACTGACGGCAGCGGAGCGAACTCGACCACCCTGAAAAACGTCATCGACGCCGCCGGCAAACCGAACTCCAGCGGCAACGTCACCAACGTGCAGTCTGACGGCAGTGTCGCCGCCGGTACGGCGTCGAAGACCTCTGGCCTGGTCTACCTGGAAGCCGGCAAGACCTACAGCTTCAGCGGCGTGGCCGATGACAGCCTGCTGATCACCATCGGCGGCAAGAGTGTGGCTTCCGGTACCTGGGGCGCGGGCGGTGCGATCAATGGTTCGTTTACCCCGACTACAAGCGGTTACTACACCCTCGACATCTACCACCACAACCAGAGCGGCCCGGGCAGCTACGATGTCAACCTGTCGGTCAATGGCAGCACGCCAATCGATCTGAGCAACGCCGGCGTGCCGATCTACACCGGTGTGCAGGATCTGATCAACTCGGGCGTGACCGTCTCCGATCTGCACGGCACCAACGGCGAAGGTTATTACGACGGCTACAAGCTCAACACCGGCGCTGAAGGCACCACGGTGAAACTGTCGGCGATCAGCACCGCGCTGACCGACACCGACGGCTCGGAAACCCTGACTGTGAAGATCAGCGGTGCACCGGTCGGTTCGGTGCTCAGCGATGGCGCGGGTCATACCTTCACCGTTACCGCGAGCAATGGCGAAGCCAACGTCACCGGCTGGAACCTCGGCTCTCTGACCGTGACCCCGCCAACCTACTACAACGGCCAGTTCAACCTGACCGTGACTTCGACGTCCACCGAACAGGTCGGCGGCTCGGCAAGCAGCACCGCGACCATTCCGGTCACAGTGGTGCCGGCGGTGTACAACGCGGTCACCGCCACCTCGGGTGACGACACCGTCACCGGCACCGACGCCAACGACATCATCGTCGCTGACATCGGCGGCCTGACCGTGGTCCCGGGCACCAACTACAACATTGCGTTCATGGTCGACAGCTCCGGCAGTATGAGCAGTTCGTCGCTGAACGCCGCGAAGGACTCGCTGACTTCGGTGTTCAACAGCCTCAAGCAAAGCCTGGGCGGCAGCAACTCGGGTACGGTGAACATTTTCCTGGTGGACTTCGATACCCAGGTCAACAAGTCGGTGTCGGTGAATCTCAACGACCCTAATGCGCTGACCTTGCTCAAAGCAGTGCTGAACTCGATGGGCTCCGGCGGCGGTACCAACTACGAGGACGTGTTCAAGACCACGGCCAACTGGTTCCAGAGTGCCGACGCAGTGGCCAACACCGGGGCGAAGAACCTCACGTACTTCATCACCGACGGCCAGCCGACTTACTACCAGACCGGCGAGCAGACCAACCCGACGCTGTATGGCAACGTGAAACTCGACAGCGTGGTGAACACCAGCAACTACAAGCAGGGCGACACGTTCAGCACCTACATCGACAACTCGCACTACCTGACTATCAACAGTGCCGGCAGCGTTGTGCTGCAAACCTACAACTCGTGGTGGGGCTGGAGCAGTGAAACCCTGGGCACGATTCACGCGCAGGGCGACGGCACTTATGAATTGTCGAACCTTGCGGGTACCGGCAACAGCACCAACTCGTCGACGACCAGCAACTCGACCAGCGGCTTTGCCTTGTTGAGCGGGTTGTCGAGCGTCGAAGCCATTGGTCTGAACAACGACGTCAGCCTCAACGATCTCAAGCCGTACGACTCGGACAAAACGCCGCAAACCAACATCGATCCGAAAGACCTGGCCAACTCGATCATCGGCCATACCGAAGCGACGATGCCGGGTAACGACACCGTCAACGGTGGCGAAGGCAACGACATCCTGTTCGGCGATCTGGTCAGCTTCAACGGCATTGCCGGCGAGGGTTACCAGGCAATGCAGGCGTTCGTCGCCAAGGAAACCGGCGTTGATGTCAGCAAAGTCAGCACCAGTAATGTGCACCAGTACATCACCGAGCACTATCAGGCGTTCGATGTGTCCGGCGCGCACGATGGCAACGACACGCTGCTCGGTGGCGCAGGCAATGACATCCTGTTCGGCTCGGGCGGCACCGACCTGCTCGACGGCGGCAAAGGCAATGACATCCTGCTCGGCGGCACCGGCAACGACACGCTGATCGGCGGTCAGGGCAACGACATCCTCATCGGCGGTTCCGGTGGCGACACCTTCGTCTGGAAATCGGGCGACACCGGTAACGACGTGATCAAGGATTTCAAAGCCAGCGAAGGCGACCGCATCGACCTGCGCGACCTGTTGCAGGGCGAGACCGGCAGCACGATCGACAACTTCCTGAAGATCACCACGGTGGATGGCACGTCGTCGCTGCAAGTCAGCTCGGCGGGCAAATTCAACTCGGGCGATGCCGCTGCGGCCACGCCGGACGTGACGATCAAACTGGAAGGCAACAACTGGGCGAGCGCCAACCTGCACAACCTGATTGCCGGCAGCGACCCGACCATCAAGGTCGATCACAACAACAGCTGAGGCTGAAACAACAACGGCCGCCTCCTGTGGGGCGGCCGTCGCGTTTGCGGGCAATGCAGCGGTGACGATTTGTTCGTCGCCCCGCATACTGGCGCGCAGTTGGCTATGCTGCTGACAGCATGACGCTGTTCATTTGTGAGGGATGCTTAATGTTTTACGTGCAACGCGATGCGCAGGGCCAGTTGATTCGCGTGGAAGCTGCGGCGTACGCCGAGGCCACGGAAACGCTGCCCGCCGATAACCATGAAATTCAGGCGTGGTACGCCAACGAAGCCGTGGAAAACAGCCTCAAACAGCTCAAGCAGAGCGACTTTGAAATGATTCGGGTACTCGACGACCTGATTCAGGTGCTGACCCAGAAAGGCGTGATCCGCGTCACTGACCTGCCGGCGGCGGCCCAGGCCAAACTGATGGACCGCACCCAGGCACGTGAAGCGCTGGGCGGGTTGAGCCAGTTGATCGATGAGGATGAGGGTGGGTTGATCTGATCCTCCCAAGATCCAAAGCTTACCCTCACCCCAGCCCTCTCCCGGAGGGAGAGGGGGCCGATCGAGGTGTCTTGCGCTATCCATCGACCTGAGAGATCGAGTCGATTTTGGATTCAGTGGAGCTCTTGCACGTCGGCGTATCTCGTAAATATCCCACGGCCAGTCCCCTCTCCCTCTGGGAGAGGGTTAGGGTGAGGGCGCTTCTTGGCTCACCCCCAAGGCTTCGGCTCACCGAGCAACTGCCCCTGCACGCCATACAAGCCCATCTCGCGAATCACTGACAGCTCCCCTTCAGTCTCGACCCGTTCGGCAATCAGCGGCAGATCGATGCTGTGCGCCGCGCGCTGGATCGCCTCGATGAACAGGCGCTTGTCGCTCTCCTGATCGATCGCCCGAATGTAGCTGCCATCGATCTTCAAGTACGCCAGACCCAACCGCGCCAGGTTGCCGATCATGCTGAAGCGCCCGCCGAAGCGCTGCAGGCTCAGCGAGAAACCGAGCTCGTGCAGGCGTCGGGTCAACTGCTCCAGCACCGCCTGTTCAGGCAATTGCTCCTCGCCGATTTCCAGAGTCAGACGCGCGCCGAGATTGGAATGCGCGCGCAGAATTTCGAAGACTTTGTTCAACGCCTGCGGGTCGGCCAGCGTTGCCGAGGACAGGTTCAGCGCCAGTGAATCCTCGTGCCCTTTCATCTGTTCCAGCACGCGTTCGAGCATCAGCCGATCGAGCCGCGCGGTCCAGCCGAAGCGCTCCAGCCACGGCAGGAAGCGTCCGGCGGGAATGGTCTGGCCCTGCTCGTCGAGCAGGCGCGACAGCACCTTGTAATGCAGCACCAGTTGCGTGTCCTGCGCCGCAACCACCGGCTGGAAATACAACTCGAAACGCTGCTGACTCAAGGCCTGATCCAGCAGTCGATGCCAAGCGTGATGGTCGTCACCCACCTCCGCCACCAGACTCTGATCGATGCACGCCCAATTCTGCTCGCCTTGGCCTTCGGCCTGCGCGAGTGCCTGATCGCCCAATGTCAGCACCGCTTGCGGGGAGTCACCGTGAGCGAACGGCGCCAGCCCGATCGAAGCCACTGCCGGCACGTCGGTCGCGCCGGTGGCATGCAGGCTGCTCAAGGCATTGTCGAGATTCTGCGCCAGCTGCAGCGCTTCCTCGCGCACCAGCCCCGGCGCCAACACGGCGAATTCACCGCCGCGAATACGCGTGACCAAGTCCTGGGTTTGTGGATATCTGGCGCACTCGCGGGTCAGTTGCTCACCGACGGCCTTGAGCAATTGGTCAGTACGCTGGCCGCCGAGACGCTGGTTGAGACCGGCCAGGTCCTTGACCCGCAATAGCAGCAGATAACCGGAACTGGCCTGCTCCGGGTTGCTCACGCGGTTGTTCAGTTGCATCTCGAAATAGCGGCGGTTGGCCAGGCCGGTGAGGTTGTCCTGATAGGACTCGGTACGCAGTTTTTCACTGCGCTCGGCCTGCTCCTGGAACAGCGTCTTGAGCTTCTCGACCATCTGATTCATTGCCTGCACCACGCGACGCAATTCAGGCGTGCGTGGCAGATCCGGCAGGCTGAGAAACTCGCGGCGGGCAATCGCATGGGACTGCTGGACCATGTAATCGAGGGGCTTCAACTGCCGACGCAGCAACAGCGCGCCGAGCACCGCACTCAATGCGCCGCAGATCAGCAACCAGCCAAGGCTGCCCAGTGCGCTCTGCCATAACTTGGCCACGGCGAACATCGGGTGGCTGACCACCTCGACCCGCGCCGCCTGCTCCCAGCCACGGCTGACCAGCGCATCGCCACCGGCCGGTTCGAGGCCGATCAGTCTGACGAACCAGTCCGGCACATTGCTCACCGCCGGGGTACCGCTGCGCTCGACAATGGTCTGCTCGGTCTTCACGTCGACCACCCGGATGCTCGCGTAATAACCGCTGTCGAAAATCGAACTGACCAGCAGCTCGACCATCGCCGGGTCGTCGATATTCGGCGTCAGCGACAACGCCAGCGCCGTCGCCGCGTCCTGCGCGTGGGAGCGCAACTGGTTGACGTACTGGGTGCGCGAGCTCTCCAGGCTGACCATGAAGCTGCCGGTGAAGGCCACGACCAGGAACAGACAGATAGCGATCAACAGCTGTTTGAACAAAGACATCTGAGCGCGTGCTCCTAGTTAGTCGTCTCGACCGGAAAACCTTCGGCCTGCATTTTTTTCAGCACATCCTGCCAGCGCGACAGGCGTTTGGTGTCGCCGACCTTTTTATTGCCCTTGGCGCCTGGCAGATACAGACCTTCGGCATTGAAAGAGTAGACCGGCAGCAAATCGGTCCGCTGCGACGCCGGCTGGATCGGATCGATCAGGCTGTCGAGCACCAGCGGCATGGCATCGGGGGTCGCATAGTACGTCAACACCATGTGCGCGCGGTTCTGGCGCAGCGCCTTGACGTAGGTGATGCGCAGCTTGTCACTGGAAACGCCGAGATGGCGCAGGCTGAAATACTTGGCGATGGCGTAGTCTTCGCAGTCACCGGCACCCTTCCACAGGGCTTCGATCGGGGTTTCCCAGTAATCCACTTCGCGCCACAGATCGATGTCTTCGACGTAACGCACCTGCTTGTTGAAGAACAGGTTCACCACCTTGAGCTTGTCCATCTCACTGACCTGCTTCTGCGTGGCCAGCAGATTCTGCCAGGCGTCGATGCGCTGCTGCCCCGCGCCCAGTGGCCCATAAAGAGCCGTGGCCTTGCGGCTGATCGCGGAAAAATCCCAATTGGCGTGCAGGCCGCCCAGCATGACGCCGGCCAGCAGCAATGCGCAGCCAAGCCAGCGCAAGGTCCGAGGGATCGCGAAACGTACCGCCACTGCAGGTTTCCAGAAGGACAGAAAGGAAGCGTTTGATGGTGAAGCTTAGCCCGGCAAAAAACAATGGCACCGTGAGATCATCGAAGACGCGCTAGACTTGAGATTGCCGCGCAACGTTTTACAAGGTTTGACAACCTGTAGAGCAATCACTAGTGTCATTTGGATCCAAATATTGCGACCTACAGGGTGTGTTGTCGTGACTCAGAAGCCCAAACCGCTGCACAGCATCAAAGTCGAAGGACCGATTCCTGCGCATCTGGCCCGGTCGGTGATCGAAGAAACTCTGCGCTCGGCCATTCTCGATGGCCGCCTGCCCTGTGGCACTGCGCTGCGCCAGCAGGATCTGGCCGATCTGTTCGGGGTCAGCCGCATGCCGGTGCGCGAAGCCTTGCGCCAGCTCGAAGCGCAGGAGCTGCTCAGCGTCACCACGCACAAAGGCGCCGTGGTCGCCCCACTGATCCAGGGCGATGCTGCTGAAACCTACGAGTTGCGCATTCTGCTCGAGTCCGAGGCATTGCGGCAGTCCATTCCGCTGCTGACTGAGGCCGAGCATCAACTCGCCGCCGGCTACATCGACGAGCTGGAAGCGCAGCACGACTACAACGAAATCGGCCGCCTCAACCGTCTCTTCCACATGGCCCTGTACAGCAAGGCGCCCAACCAGCGACTGCTGCGCCTGGTGGAGGACGGGCTGAACGAAGAGGAACGTTTTCTGCGGTTCAATCTGGAAGCGATGGGCTTGGGCAAGCTGTCCCAGGATGACCACCGCGCCATGCTTCAGGCCGTGATCGAGCGGGACATACCGCGCTCGCTCGCAATGCTGGAGCAGCACCTCAACCGTGGCGTTGAGGTCATCACCCGCTACCTGGCGACTCCCGCCGCACAGAAGCGTCACACCGCACGCTGATATCTCGTACGTCGAATAATCCCCTTACAAATCTTCGCGACCGCTCTGCTGCCGGCTCTGGCAGCGGATCGGCGTGCCCGCTGGTGCCCGCCCCGGCCCTGCCGACGCATTTCTGCTGCCCGCCGATGACCAATCGGTAATAGCCCTGACGGCAATTTACCCGCACTCTTCCAGCGCCACCCCTACAGAACGGGGACGCGCCGCCCTGACGGCACAGTCCCCGCAACAGGAACCTACGGAAGGAGCCTTGTCACGGGAAACAGGAAGTCATGGCGCCGGTCACGGCCAACTTTCGCCCCCTTTGAATTCATAAACTTCCCTTGTTTAAAAGTTGCTTCGAGTGAGGCATTCACTCTTGTTATCTATTTTGGCCGTTATTAGCCGAAAGGAGTAACTACGCCCTAATAAAACTTGATCTGAAAGTTTTATCGGTAACTCTCATATTCAAAAAACAGCCAACTTAAAATAATTGAAAATAAACTTGTTAAATGCATTTGCCCTGTATTAGTTTTTCTCTCGCCAGGTTTGAACGTCGCCGTTCAGCGCGGCATACCTCACGTAACAACCGCAGTACCCGTGGCGCCGCAACGGCGCCACAGCGCAATCAATATTTGCCCGACCAACTTGCTATCCAACTTGCTCGACCGCTTACAGCAACTGAAAAGAACCGTGCACTTCAATCAATGATAAAGGACATCATGATGCCCACTAAGCAGCAACTCGCCCTGAAGAAAGCCGAACTGAGTATTCACCCGATCTTTTCCGAGATTACTTCGTTATCGGTATTACGCCGTTTCATGGAAACCCATGTATTTGCCGTATGGGACTTCATGTCGCTGACCAAGCGCCTGCAACAGGAACTGACCTGCACGCGTTTACCCTGGTTGCCGCCGCGCGATCCCCACGCGGCGCGGTTGATCAACGAGATCGTGCTGGGCGAGGAATCGGACGATCGCCTCGATGCCGGCCACTACAGCCACTTCGAGTTGTACCTGGATGCGATGCGCGAAGTCGGCGCGAGCACCACGGCGGTAGAGCGCTTTGTCGCCCTGCAGCAGGAAGGCGTGAGTTATGACGTCGCGTTGCAGAGCGTCGACGTCGACCCGGCGGCCGCGCAGTTTGTCCGCGATACCTTGCGCATTGCCCTGGAGGCGCCGGGACACAGCGTTGCCGCCGCGTTCCTGCATGGTCGCGAGAGCGTCATTCCGACAATGTTCCAGCGCATCCTCGATGACTGGGGCATCGGCATCGAACAGGCACCGACTTTCCGTTACTACCTGCAACGGCATATCGAAGTCGATTCCGAAGATCACGGCCCCGCCGCCGAGCAGTTGCTGGAGCGTCTGGTGGACGGCGATCCGCAGCGCGCAGCCGAGGTTTACGCCAGCGCCATCGCCGCCGTGGAAAGCCGCATCGCCTTGTGGGACGGGCTGCGCCTGAGCATGGGCGTGGAAGTTGCCGAGGTGGCCCAATGAACGCTGCCGACTATCAATCCTTCGCCGAGGCCTGGGAAAGCCGCGCGACCATCCGCACCCGTCCACGGCGGCTGCTGGAAGACGATCAGCGCCTGATCTACCCGCTCAGCCGCCAGCCGCTGGTGCTCAGCGAAACCTTCCTGCGTGAATGCCCACAGCAACGTGATTTCGCCCTGGTGCAGACGTTGTACAAATTCATCAACGACGTAGTAATTTTCGAGACGGAAATCGTCGACAAGACCGCCCGCAGCATTGCCAAGAATCGCTTTGCCGTGGCGTTCCCGTTCGCCTGTCGCTACGACGCGATGACCGTGGTGGTCGATGAGGATTACCACGCGCTGGTGGCCATGGATTTCATGCAGCAAACGGTCGCGCTGACCGGTATCGAGCCGATTCAATTGCCCGATGAAATCGAGCTGAGCCGGGCGATTCCCGCCGCTGTTGCGCTGGCGCCGGAATACCTGCGCAGCGCGGTGGAACTGATCTGCGTGGCGATCGCCGAAAACACCGTGACCGGTGATGTCGCGGCGTTCGCCCGCGACGATTCGGTCAAGCCGTCGATCAAGGGCCTGATGGCCGACCACTTGCTCGACGAAGGTCGCCACTCGAGTTTCTGGGCGCGGATGGTGCGCATCTATTGGCACACCGCCAGCGACGCGGACCGCGAAACCATCGCGCAGATTCTGCCGGTGTTCATCGGCCATTACCTGACCAACGACATCCAGAAGTCCTTCGATTTGCGCCTGATCGATGCGCTGACGGTCAGCGAAACCACCCGACAGTCATTGCGTGAGGAGATCGCGGGACTGGCCTTCCCGATCAATCGCCACCACCCGTTGGTGGGCAACATCGTCAGGTTTTTCCACAACAGCTCGCTGCTCGACACACCGTGCGTGCAGCACGCCCTGCGCGACTATCTGGTTTGAGGAGGCCGACATGAAACGTCTCGACATTTTGCTCACCGGCGCCGGCCAGGCCATGACCGATCTGGCCCGGGAGCTCGAACAGCATGGCCATGCTGTGACCCGCAGCGGCGCCACTCAAGCGGCGGTGGATCTGATCATCGACGATGGCTTTATCGCTGCCGGCGACTTCTGCGCCATCCCGCATCTGCACCTGCGCCTGGGTGTCGCCGCGCAAGAGCATGGCGGCCTGCCGACCCTCGACTTGCTGTGCTTTCTCGGCTCGTCGCTGATCAGCCGTGTGCCGATCGGCGATGAGCCGTCCGGCAACGGTCAGTCGCTACGCCAACGAGCGCTCGCCCATGTGGTCGACGAAGTGGCGTTGCTGGTCAGCCGCTTTTCCCGCGATGCCGATTATTTGAGGCATGCCCCGGTCCTCAAAGCGCCGGATTTCGAACGCCTGGAAGATCTGCTGTTTCTCGACAAACTGGCGTATGTCCACCGTCTCAACGACACGGCAAATCCGGCGCTGCTGGAGCAGGCGCAAATCCCGCTGATCGAGCGTCTGCAACAAAGCCTGATCGAGCATGCGGAACGACCGGCGCTGCACCTCGGCGGACAGTCCATCAGCTACCGGCAATTGCACGCCCACAGCCGGGCGATCCAGCAGCGGTTGCTGCCCTTGCTTGAGCAATATCCGCAGCCGTGGGTGGTCGCTGTCTGCCAAGGCAAAAGCCCGGCACTATTCGCCTCGACTCTGGCGATTCTCGGCAGCGGCGCGGTGTACTTGCCGCTGGAGCCGAGCCATCCCTTGCAGCGCCAGCAATACATCCTGGAAAACGCCGGCGCGGTGTTGTTGCTTCACGATGGACAGCAGGCGCTCAGCGAGTCGATAGCGGGGCTGGATGTCAGTGACATCGAAGCGCCGAACGCCGATCTCGACCGGCCGCTGATGCACCACCGCCCGGAACTTGATGCACCGTGCATGGCGGTCTACACCTCGGGCACCACCGGGCATCCGAAAGGCGTGCTGCTCAGCCAGGCCAATCTCGCCCACTTCACCGCGTGGTACGCCGACTACGTGCAGCTGCGCGCCGGAAGCCGGGTGTTGCAGTTCTCTTCGCTGAGCTTCGATTCGTCACTGATCGACATCTTCCCCAGCCTGCTCGCAGGGGCGGAACTGATCGTGCCCGACGACACCCAGCGCCGCGATCCTTTGCAGCTGGTTGCGCTGATTCGCCGGCGGCAACTGACCCACGCCTTCCTGCCGCCGGCGCTGTTGAGCATCCTGCCGCTGGAACAACTGGAGGGCGTGCAGGTGATGACCGGCGGTGATGTCTGCGAGCCGTACGTCATCGAGCAACTGACCCGCCAAGGCACCCTGCACAACCTGTATGGCCCGACCGAAGCCACCGTGCTGATCACCGCGCGCCAGCTCAAACCGGGCGACAGCAACCGCACGCTGGGAGGGCCGATCGCTAACAGTCGAGTGCTGATTCTCGACGACGATCTGCAACCGGTGCCCGATCAAACCGTCGGTGAGCTGTTCATCGTCGGCCCCGGTGTCTGCCTCGGTTACCTGAACAATCCGCAGCAGACCGCCGAGCGTTATCTGAGCCTGTCACTGCCCGGCGGCGAAACCCTGCGCGCCTACCGCAGCGGCGACATGGCCAAGTGGGGCGAGCACGGTATCGAGCTGTGCGGGCGGCGCGACAATCAGGTGAAAATCCGTGGCTTTCGCGTCGAGCCGGAAGAGATCGAACGCTGCCTGCGCGAGAGCCGCATGTATCGGCAGATCGCCGTGGTCATCGACAATCAGCGGCGCATTCTGGCGTTCTTCGCCCAGCCACAGGCCGAGACTGCCCGCGACGCATTGAAGGCTCACGCCCGGCAGTTTCTGCCGGACTACATGCAACCGGGAGCGTGGACCGAACTGGCGCAGATGCCATTCGCCAGTAACGGCAAAGTCGATCGCAAGGCGCTGTTGGCATTGCCGGTGACGGTGCAGGACAGCGCTGCGAAATGCCTGCCGGCCAATGCTGACGAAGCGCTGCTTCTTCAGGTCTGGGCCGAACTGCTGGAACTGCCGACCAGCGACATTTCCACTGACGAAAGCTTCTTCAATCTCGGCGGTCATTCGATTCTGCTGTCGCGGATGTTGCTGCGCTTGCGTGAGGAATTCGGCCGAAGCATTTCGATCAATCGCTTCATCGAACTGCCCACGATCAGCAAACTGGCGACGCTGGTGCGCGGCACCGATGACAGCGCCGTGCTCAGCGCTCAGGCCATGGCCGACGCCGAGCGCGCGCTGGATATCGAACCGCTGCCGATCAGCCGCATGGGCGATGTGCACAAGGTCATCGTCACCGGTGCCAACAGTTTTGTCGGCGTGCACATCGTCGAAGCGCTGCTCGATTGGGGCGCCATCGAAGTGGCCTGTCTGGTGCGTGATGGCGCCGGGCAAACGGCGGCGCAACGCTTCGCTCAGGCACTGCGCGAGAACCGGCTGGAGCACCTCGACCTGAGCCGTGTGCGGGTTTACGCAGCTGATATCAGCCGTCCGCAACTGGGCCTGGGCGATGAGGATTATCGGCGCCTGGACCTCGAGTTCGGCGCACTGGTGCACAACGCCGCCAACGTCAACCACGTACTCGATTACGAGTCCCTGGCGGCGGACAACGTCGAGCCGATTTTCGCCCTGCTGAAGCTGTGCGAAGGGCAGCGCAAAAAGGTCTTCAACTTCGTCTCGACCCTGTCGGCATCCAGCACCGTGGATGACGCCGGTCGAGTGCTGGAACTGCCTGCCGCCGCGACGCCGCCGATCTACATTCGCAACGGCTACAACCTGTCGAAATGGGTCGGCGAACGCATCCTCGAACGGGCGCGCGAGCGCGGTGTACGGGTCAATCTTTATCGCCCTGGCAACATCAGTTTCAACAGCCTCAGCGGCGTTTGCCAGCCGCACAAAAACCGTTTGATGCTGATGCTCAAAGGCTCGATCCAGCTCGGTCAGGTACCGGCCTTTGCGCTGAATTTCGACCTGATGCCGGTGGACTTTCTCGCCCGCTTCATCGCCTTCCATGCCAGCCGTTATTCAGCGCAACGCGCGGTGTTCAATCTGCACAACCCCGAGCCGCTGAGCTGGGATGCCTACGTCGCTTCGTTCCGCGAAACCGGCAGCGAGTTTGCGCTGGTCAGCGTCGCCGACTGGCAGCAGCAATTGAGTCGGGTCGACGCCGACAACGCGCTGTTCGGCGTGCTCGGTTTCTACCTCAACGGCTTCGAGGAAGACATCGGCGACATCTCCCTGATCGGTCACGCCAACGCCGAGGCCGGCGTGCGGCAGATGGGCGCGCACTACCCACAGAAATCCTCGGCGCTGCTGCGTCGCGGCTGCGACTACCTGAAAGAAATCAACTTCATCTGACTCATCCCAAAGGAGCAACACCATGAGCAATCTGCAACCCGACACCCTGATCAAAAACCCGCAAGGCTGCCACGTTGTGTCGTCGGTGGAAGTGCCGGGGGACGCGGCACAAGTCTGGGCGATCGTTGGCGATTTCGCTGGCTTCGAACGATTCATTCCAGCGCTGTCGCACACCGAAATGACCGGCGAAGGCGTGTCTTCGCTGCGCAAGAAAGTCTTCAAGGACGGCAACGTCGTGGTCGAACAACTCAACTCGCGCGATGAACAGGCGCGGCGCATGACCTGGACGACGATTTACAACACGTTGGGGGTGGCGAACCTGTGGGCGGCGATGCAGGTGGAGTCGCTGAGCGCACGGAAGTCGAGAGCGACCTGGACGATCATTGCCGAACCGGCTGCGGATGGGGATGAAGCATTGCCGGGGTTCAGGGATTTCGTGCAGGGGTTTGCCGATGATGCGATGGGCAATGTGCTGAAGCTGTTTGTCTAAGGCATCGGTTTGGCGGTGATTGAACCGCCGCTTTCGCGAGCAGGCTCGCTCCCACATTTGGAATGCATTTCCCTGTGGGAGCGAGCCTGCTCGCGAAGAACGATAACGCGGTCTGCGATCTGAAAAATCAGATTTTGAAGCTGTCGACCAATTGCTTCAGGCGATTGGCCTGCTGCGACAACGCATCACAATCCTTCAACGTTTCATTGAGGTTGGCCACGCTCTGCTGGTTCAACAGGTTGATCTGGTTGACGTCGACGTTGAGGGTTTCCACCACCGCAGTCTGCTCTTCAGTCGCAGCGGCCACCGACTGGTTCATACCATCGATTTCGCCGATGCGCTGGGTCACGCTGACCAGGCGCAGACCGGCCTGATTCGCCACTTCCACGCTTTGCTCGCTGGACGCCTGACTGGCGTTCATCGTGCTCACCGCTTCGCGCGAGCCGACCTGCAGCGAGGTGATCATCTTGTGGATCTCTTCCGCCGATTCCTGGGTGCGATGCGCAAGGTTGCGCACCTCATCGGCGACCACGGCAAAACCGCGCCCGGCTTCACCGGCACGCGCAGCCTCGATGGCAGCGTTGAGCGCCAGCAGGTTGGTCTGCTGCGAGATGCCTTTGATCACGTCGAGAATGTGGCCAATGTTGTCGGTGCTCGCGTTCAGGGTTTCGATCTGCGTGCACGACAGGCTGATCTTCTGCGACAACTCGGTCATCGCCTGAATGGTCTGCTCGACCACCTGACGACCGTCGTCGGCCTGCTCGGAAGCGCCACTGGCGTGCTGCGAAGCATCCGCCGCGTTGCGCGCGATCTCCTGAGTGGCGGCGCCCAGCTGATTGATCGCTGCCGCGACGCTGTTGGTGCGCGCACTTTGCTCGTCGGAACCGACGATCGAAGCGTTGGACGAAGCCATCACCCGTTGCGACAGGTCATGTACGTGACGGGTCGCCGACGACACTTCGGAAATCGATGCGTGAATCCGTTCAACGAACTGGTTGAACGCGCTGCCCAGTTCACCGAACTCGTCTTTGCTCTCGACCACCAGACGCCGGGTCAGATCGCCCTCGCCCTGGGCGATGTCTTTCATCGCGCGGCCCATGGTGGTCAGCGGACGCATCAACACGTTGATCAACAGGCTCAACAGTAACGCAATCGCCGCGACCGCGACAAACATGGCGATCAACGCCGAGGTGCGGAATTGGCTGAGTGCGGCGTAGGCCTTGTCGCGATCGATCGACAGACCGATGTACCACTGCGCATTCGGCAGATCGCTGACCGGGGTGAACGAGAGAATGCGTTCCTGGCCGTTGAGCACCACGTTCTGGTTGCCCTTCTCGATGCGCACGCTGGTGTTCGGGTAGATGTCCTTGAGGTTTTTCATTACCTGATCTTTGTCCGGGCTGACGATCACCTGACCGTCGGCACTGACCAGAAACGCATGGCCGAGGCCACCGAAGTCCACCGAGTTGATGATCTTCACCAGGGTTTCCAGGCTCAGGTCACCACCGACCACACCGAGCAATTCACCGTCCTTTTTCACCGGCATGGCGATGGTCACCACCAGGCCACCGACGGCCGCCATGTACGGCGGGGTCAGCATGGTTTTATCGGCGGCCACGGCCTGCTTGTACCAAGGCCGCTGACGCGGATCGTAACCGTCCGGCATCTTCGCATCGGGGCGCTGGGTGAAGACACCGTTGGCCTGCCCGACATAAGTGAACTGAAAGTTCGACGTGAAGGCCGGTTGATCGACAAGACCCGGCAAGTCGGCATTCCTGCCTTGATGGGCAACGTTCTGCGCGAGGTTTTCCAGCACCAGAATGCGCCCGCTCATCCAGTTCTGCACGCTGCTGGCGGTCAGGTCACCGGCCTGTTGCACGGAGGACTGCAGGTTCTGGCGAATGGTGTTTCGCTGCAGATAATCGTTGTAGAGCGTGAACAACGCGAACGCCAGGACCACGACGCCCGAAGCGGCCAGGAGGATTTTATGGCTGAACTTGAGATTCATTTCATGGGACTTCTTATGCCAAAAGTGGGGATGCGTTTCCGGATGCAACATTCCATGTACGGCGCAGGCAGCGTTCTTCCGGCCGCTCTACTTTGGTGCACGCATTTCTCACCAGTCTGTCGGCCAGCGGCGGAGAAATCTTAGGGGCGCGTGAGAAATGGACGGGGTTTGTGCAGGATTCCCGCCGAACGGCGTGGCAGAGCGGCTGCGAGGGAATTTTTCGCATCGACATGGGGGGCGACAGTTGCAAAATCTGTGACCCTTGATGACAATGCGACTAATTATCATTTGTGACGTTCGGGCTGGCGTGGTCATGTCTTCTCCTGAGTTGGTCGTACAGGCGCTTTACGGTAGTCATCACGGCTGGCTCAACGCTTGGCTGCGCGCGCGGCTGGGCAACGCAGCGGATGCAGCGGATCTGGCTCAGGACACTTTCCTGCGCCTGCTGCAACGTACCGAACGCCTCGAACTGAAAGCGCCCCGAGCTTTCCTGCGAACCATCGCGCGCGGTCTGGTAATCGATCATTGGCGCCGCGAGGAAATCGAGCGGGCCTATCTGGAGACCATTGCTCACTTGCCTGAAGGCGAAGTACCTGACGCCGAATCGCGCGCGTTGGTCTTGGAACTGCTGGAAAGCATTGCGCGCATGCTCGAAGGACTTAAGCCGAAAGTGCGTCAGGCGTTTCTCCTGGCGCAGTGCGAAGGTTTGACTCACAAACAGATCGCCGAGCAGTTGGGCGTATCGGTACGTTCTGTGGAACGCTACGTCGCCGATGCGCTGTATCACTGCTATGTGTTGCGGTATGAAAACTGATGCCTGTGGATAACCTCTCACTCGCTCGCCGCGTGGAACCGCGCCAACACGTGGTCAAGCAAGCGATTCACTGGCTACTGCGGCTGCGCAACAACCACGGCAATTCGCGGCTGACTCGCCAATGCGAGCAGTGGCGCGCCGAGCATCACGAACATGAAATTGCCTGGCAGCGGGTGCAGTCGCTGCAAGCCGAATTGAGCTCCAGTCTGCGCGCCGTGCCGGGTGCGCAGGTCGCTTTCAACACCTTGGAAAACAGTGCGCAGGGGCTGGGCCGACGCCAGGCCTTGAAGTTGTTGTCGGGCGCGCTGTTGATGGGCTCCGCCGCGTGGCTGGCCAAGGACAGCGCCGCCTGGCAGCAATGGAGTGCCGACTACGCGACGGCGACCGGCGAACGGCGCGGTTTCCAGTTGCCCGACGGCACGCGCATCGAACTCAACACCGCCAGCGCCGTAGATCTGGATTACACCGCGCAGCGGCGCCTGATCAAACTGACCCGTGGCGAGATCATCGTTACCTGCGGCGGCTCTGACGAGGGCGCGGCGACCGATCGACCGCTGCGCATACAGAATCGCCACGGCACTTATGCGCCGTTCGATGCGCGTTTCATTTTGCGTCAGGAAGAACAGTGCACGCGGCTCAGCGTTACCCGTGGCCGGGTGTTGGTTCGCGCTGGCGGTCATTCCCTCGAAGCACTCGCCGGGCAGAGTTTTCTGGTCGATCAAAGCGGTTTGCGCGCAGCGCCGACGCCGGATATGGATGCGGGCGCCTGGCTCGACGGTTTGATTGTCACGCGCAATATGCGGCTGGGTGACTTCCTCGCTGAAGTCGGCCGTTATCGCCCGGGTTATCTCAATTGTTCGGCGGAGATCGCAGACCTGCGCCTTTCTGGGGTGTTCCGTCTGGAGGACACCGACAGGCTGCTGGCGGTCCTGCCGCAGACGCTGCCGGTGCAATTGCGTTATCGCACCCGCTGGTGGGTGACCCTGGAACGTGCGGTGTGATTATTTTTGGCGGGTTTCCGCAGGCAGTCCGGCTTAGTCAGTAAGCACTTCAACTCAGCCCCCGCGACTGCCTACGGAAATCCACAATGACTGTCCGCGCCACTTGTAAGAACCCTCTGAATTTCACTGCAGAATCGACACTACTGCGCCATGCGGTTCGGGCGGCACTGCTGACCACCGCGCTGGGCGTCAGCGTGTTACCGAGCCTGAGTCTGGCCGCCAACACCGGCACCGAGATCAGCCACCGCTACAACATTGCTGCCGGGCCATTGGGCGAGGCTTTGAATCAGTTTGCCCGGCAGGCCGGCATCACCTTGGCGATGACGCCGCAACAGACTCAAGGTCAGCAATCTCCCGGCGTGCAGGGTGAATATTCGACCGACCAGGCCTTGAGCCATTTGCTCGGTGGCTCAGGGCTGGAAGCCGTCAGCCAGGACGGCAGCAGCTACATTCTGCGCCCGCTGGCTGAAAGCGAAGCACTAGCCTTGCCGACCACCGACATCAAAGGCTTCGCCCTCGGCAACGCGCTGGGCAGCATGGCCGGCTACAACGCCACGCACAGCCAGATCGCCACCAAGACCAGTACCGCCCTGCTGGAGACCTCGCAAAGCGTATCGGTGGTGACGCGTGAGCAAATGGATGACCAAGGCTCGCAAACCGTCTCGCAAGCGATGCGTTACGCCCCGGGCGTGCTGACCAACCCGTATGGCGCCACCCATCGTTACGACTACGTGGCGATGCGCGGTTTCAACGACGGCTCGGTGGACAACATCTACCTCGACGGCCTCAAGTCGATGGGCGACAGCGGCACCTACAGCACCATGCAGGTCGATCCGTATTTCCTTGAACGCGTGGATATTCTCAAAGGCCCGTCATCGGTGCTGTACGGCCGTAGCTCGCCCGGCGGTCTGGTCGCGCTGACCAGTAAAAAGCCGTTGTATGAGGCCTACCATCAGGTGCAGGCGACAGTGGGGACGCAAGGCCAGCGCGGGATTGGTTTTGACTTCAGCGGTCCGGTCGATGACGACAAGCGCATTGCCTATCGTCTGACCGGATTGAGCGATCAGTCCGACACGCAATTCGATCACAACAAGGAAAAACGCTTCGCCCTCGCGCCGACGTTGAGCATCGATTTCAGCGAAGACACCTCGCTGACCCTGCAGGCCTATCTGCAACACGATCCGGACGGCGGTTACCACGGCGGCGTTCCGGCGGACGGCACGATCCATCAGCGCAATGGCGAGCGCATCTCGCCGCGCTTCTTCGAGGGCGAACCGGGGATCGATGGTTACTCCCGTGACCAGCAGTCGTTCGGCTATCAGTTCGAACATCGCTTCAACGACGTCTTCACGGCGCGGCAGAACTTCCGCTATCTCGATTCCAAAGTGAACATGGATCAGGTCTACGCCTATGGCTGGACCACCCCGACCAGCAATGAACTGAACCGTTATTACACCGGCGGTGATGAGCGCCTGCATGCGTTCATCGTCGACAACATGCTGCAGGCCGAATTCTTCACCGGCGCGACCAAGCACACAGTCCTGATGGGCGCGGATTATCAACGGCGCAAAACCGTGGTCGACTGGACCAGCGGTGGCCTCGCGCCGATCAATGCGTTCAATCCGGTGTACGGCAACTCGGCGATCGAGATGTACGGCGACACCAGCTATCTGCGTCGTCTGGAGCAGACCGGTGTGTATCTGCAAGACCTGATCGAGATGGACAAGTGGCGCTTCTCGCTGGGCCTGCGTCAGGACTGGGTCGAGACATCCGATGAAAACCGCATCGCCGAAGCGGGGCGTCCGGTGGGTACAGAGATCAATGATCGGCGCACGAAACTCACTGGGCGTGCCGGCGCTTTATATCTGTTTGATAACGGTCTGGCGCCATACATCAGCTACTCCGAGTCGTTTAACCCGAACTCCTATGCCGACAGCGCCGGTAATCCACTGGCCCCTACCGATGGCACGCAGTGGGAGGTCGGTTTGAAGTATCAGCCGCCGGGCACCGACAACCTGTTTACCGCCTCGCTGTTCCGCATCGACCAGGAAAACCTCGCGACCAAACTGCCGCAGGAGAACTTCTACCGCGCAGTCGGCGCCGTACGCTCGCAAGGTCTGGAGCTGGAAGCGCACCTGCAACTGACCGATAACTTGAAAGTGCTCGGCAGTTACACCTTCACTGATATCGAATATTCCAAATCGATGATCAGCACCTTGAGCACGCCGACCGATGTCATCGAGAACAAGGGCAACTCACCGACTCAAGCGCCGCGACACATGGCCTCGCTGTGGGCTGACTACAAGTTCGACAGCGCCGCACTTGATGGGCTGCGCCTGGGTGGTGGGGTGCGCTATGTCGGCTACAGCTGGGCCGATGCCGAGAACACAATGAAGGTGCCGTCTTACACGCTGTTCGACGCCTCGATTGGTTATGACCTGGGCAAGGTCGGCTTGACAGGTGTGGATGTCCGGCTCAACGCGAACAACCTGACCAATGAATCCTATGTCGCGTCCTGCGCCAGTCTGAACTTCTGCTACATGGGCGAAGAACGCAACGTAGCGGCGACCGTCAGCTATCAGTTCTAAAGCTATGTCCTGTGCATAAAAAAGCCAGCCCCTGCTATCAGGGGCTGGCTTTGTCGTTTCTTCGGGGTGTTTTGTATGCGTGCGTTTCTGGTTTTGTTGCATCGGTACATTGGATTGGCCACTGCGACGTTTTTATTGTTGGCCGGGCTGACCGGCAGTGTGCTGGCGTTTAATCACGAACTGGATGAGTGGCTGAATCCGCAGTTCTACGAGGCGACCTCAGTGGGTGAGCGCTTGTCGCCGGGCGCGTTGGTAGATGCAGTGCAGACTGCACATCCGAAACTGCAAGTCTGGTACATGGAGTATCCCCATGAGACGGGGCATACGGCGCTACTGGCGGCCGTTCCGCGTAAGGATCCGGCGACGGGCCAGCCGTTTGATAAGCCCAATCAGGTGTTCTATCTGGACCCGGTCAGCTCGGAGCAAAAAGGCGCGCGCTACTGGGGTGAATGCTGTTTTCAGCGGGAGAACTTCATCCCGTTCATTCTGGAGTTTCACTACAACCTGACATTACCGGGTAACTGGGGATTGCTGTTAATGGGTGGGGTGGCCATCGCGTGGGTGATCGACTGCTTTGTCGCATTGTGGCTGACCTTGCCGCGTGGCAAGCCCTTCTGGAAGAAGTGGGCGACTGCGTGGAAGGTCAAAGGCGGGCATGCCTACCGCTTGAACTTCGACCTGCATCGCGCCGGAGGATTGTGGCTGTGGCTGCTGCTGTTACCGATCGCCGTCAGTAGCGTGGCGATGAACTTGCCCAGCCAAGTGTTCAAGCCTGCGGTTTCGTTGTTTTCGCCCATCGAGCCGAGCGTTTATGAAGCCAGAGGACGAATGCCCGCCAATCAACTGGGTACGACACAGTTGAGTTATCAACAGGCGTACCAAAGGGCATTGCAGGAAGGGAAACGATTAGGACTGACGGCGGCAATCGGCGAGTTGTATTACAGCTTTGAGTACAACTTCTACGGCGCAGGATTTGGACAGCACGATACGGACGCCCATGGAAAATCCTGGTTGTTCTTTCACGGTACAGATGGCCGATTATTGGGACAGGAGATCGCGGGACAGGGCACGCTTGGAGAGCAGTTCTATCGACTTCAGTTGCCCATACATGGAGGACGGATCATCGGGGTGACAGGGCAGGTAATGATCGCGGTACTGGGTGTGTTGATTGCGGGGTTGTCAGGGACGGGCGTCTATATTTGGTGGCGCAAGTGGCAGGCAAGACGCAGCAGCAAGAGTCGCAGAACGGCCTGATCTTTCGTACACGCTTAAATGACAAAACCCCTGTCTGCGTTAGCAGACAGGGGTTTCGGAATTCAATCTTGACGATGACCTACTCTCACATGGGGAAACCCCACACTACCATCGGCGAT
>NZ_RCNZ01000136.1:0-22602 GCF_004307525.1 Pseudomonas sp. Sample_21
GGCCACCCGCTTTTCAATGTGCCGGCCGAGTAATTCGATGCCGTAGTTGATGACGAAGAACAGAAAACCGGCGAACAGGTAGAACTCCAGGGTCATGAAGTTCCGGGCGATGATCTGTTGCGTGCTGAGCAGCAATTCGGCGACGCCGATCACCGAGAGCAAGGTCGAAGCCTTGACGATTTCGGTGGACGAGTTGACCCAGGTCGGCAAAATCTGCCGCAGCGCCTGAGGCAACAGCACGTAGCCGAGGGATTGGTAGAACGTCAGGCCGATGGCTTTCCCCGCCTCCATCTGCCCGCGCGGCAAGGCTTGCAGCGCACCACGGACAATCTCGGCGACGTGCGAGCCGCAGAACAGCGTCAGGCCCAGGGCTCCGGCCTGAAACGCGCTGATCTGCCAGCCGAGCGCCGGCGCCATATAAAAGCAGGCCAGCACCAATACAAACACCGGCGTGCCGCGAATCAGATCGACGTACAGCCGAAACGGCGCACGCATCCAGAATCTGCCGTAAGTCAGGACCAGGCCGGCAACCACGCCGAGCATGGTGCCCAGGACAATGGCCAGCGCCGAGACCTGCACGCTGGTCAGAAAGCCCTGCCACAACGGCTCGCGCGCGACCCACAATTCATGCAACCAACTGGGAGATTGGTACATCGCAGCCTCCTATCGGCGGATCGCCAGACGCTGCTCGAGGTAACGCAGCAGCATGGCAATGAGATAACAGGCCGCGACATACAACGCCGTGGTCACCAGCCAGGTTTCGATCACCCGGTAGCTCTCGACGTTGATCTTGCGCGCGTAATAGGTCAGCTCCGGTACCGCAATCGCAGCGGCAAGCGAGGTGTCCTTGAACAGCGAAATGAAGTTGTTCGACAGCGCCGGCAACACGTTGCGCAGCATCACCGGCACGGTGACGTAAGCCTTGACCTGCCATTCACCGAGACCGATTGCCAGCCCGGCTTCGCGCTGGCCTTTGGGAATGCTCAGCAAGCCGCCACGGAAGACTTCGGTCAGGTACGCGCCGGCATACAGCGACAGCGTGATGATGAACGAAGGAATCTTGTCCAGCCGAATGCCAAGGCTGGGCAGTGCAAAGTAGATCAACAGAATCAACACCAGGATCGGCGTGTTACGCACTACCGTGACGTACACCGAGGCCAACACCCGCAAGGCGCGATGTTTGGAGAGCAAGGCAAACGCCATCAGCAGGCCAATCACGCAGCCGATGGCGATCGACACCAGCGCCAGCTGCAAGCCCAGACCGAGCCCCGCCAGCAAGGTGTCGAAATCGCGCCACACGGCGGCAAAGTTCAACTGATAGTTCATGGTCAGCAGTACCTTGAGCGGGGCGATTTGACTCGCCCCACTCTCACGGGATCATTTGAATTCGACAGGGAAACCGATGGCTGGAGATGGCAGATCAACACCGAACCATTGTTTGAACGAAGCGGCGTAGGTCGGGAACTCAACTCCGCTCATGGCTTCATGCAGCGCGGTGTTGACGAAGTTCAGCCAGTCCTGATCGCCACGTTTGACGGCGCAAGCGTAAGTCTGCGGGCTCCAGGCGTAGCTCGGGCTGCGGTAGCGGCCAGGGTTCTGCACCATCAGGTATTTGACCGACGACTGATCGGTGGCGGCGGCATCGGCGCGACCGGAGTTCACGGCCTGGTACATCAAGTCGACGCTGTCGTACTGATCGACTTTGGCCTTGGGCAATGCCTGATGCACCAGTTCTTCGGCGTAGACGTTCTGCAGCACCGCAACGGTGACGTCATCGCCCGCCGCCTGCAGGTCTTCGATTTCCTTGTACTTGCTGTTGTTCGGCAACAGCAGGCCAACACCTTCGCGGTAGTACGGCAGGGTGAACGCGACTTGCTGTGCGCGGCTGGCGGTAACGGTGATGAACTGGCAGCTCATGTCGACCTTGTCGGTGAGCAGATTGGGAATCCGCGCATCGGACGACTGCACCACGAACTCGACTTTGCTCGGGTCGTTGAACAGCCCTTTGGCCACGATCCTGGCGATGTCGATATCAAAACCCTGCAACTTGCCGTCCGCGCCCTGAAAGTGCCACGGCGCATTGGTGCTGCCAGTGCCCACGATCAACTTGCCACGGGCCAGAACACTGTCGAGCTTGCTGTCGGCAGCCTGGGCCAGGCCCATGACCGAGGAAGAAGCTGCAAGAACAAAAACACACGCTTTGAACAACGAAGGACGGCGATGCATGGCAAGCACTCCAGAATTGTGTTTATTCCGCTATACCGGAACACGGTTTGTTACTACGGAATAGACAGCAGAAAGTGTGCCACAGGAATCAGGAGAAATCTGTAGTCGTATTGAATGCTTTGTTAATCAAGGAGATATGGACTTGCGGACCAATTGATCGGTCCGACCCAACACGCAGGAAGGTCCCTGCGATCACTAATGAAAGGGGTGATTCGTTCCCAACTTGGGTCAGATGGCGTCGTGATGGTGCGAATCAGGGTTACAGTTGAGCAATACCTGTGTCAGCGTTTGAGTGCCTGCCTGTACACATCACCACCTTGCCGTTTCCCAACCGCTATCACCGTAACGACCAGTACCTCGTCCCTGACCCGATAGACCAACCGATATCCAGCGCTTCGAAGCTTGATTTTATAGGCGTTACTCAATCCTTTCAGACGAGCCGCCGGAACGTGGGGATTTGCCAGCCTTTCAACAAGTTTATTTTTGAACTGCTCTCTGAGCTCCGACCCAAGCTTTCGCCACTCCTTCCAAGCCTTTTCAGAAAATTCCAGTTCATAGGTCATCAATGGATACCTTGATGGTCGGATCGTTTTCTCGCTCCTTGCAAAGGGCGATCAGTTCCAGATCCTCCAGGCGCTCCATCATTGCTTCATATTCCTTGGCAGGAACACAGTAGAAGGCCGGTTCGTTTCGATTAAGGATCGCCACAGACCGGCCTCCACCAGCTGCCACTGTACCCATAGGATTTTTTTTCAATTCGGAAATACTCGCTACGACGTGAGAAAGAACAATGTGCGTCATGAACTGTGCCTCTTGAAGTGCTCTGATGAGTGCTCAAAATAGCACTCCAAGTGATGCTCGGCGCAATGCATTGAGGTTACCACGCGGTTTCTTGTGAGGTTCCCGCATTGGTTGTCAGGTCTATCTGGCGTTCTTGTGCGATTAATCTCGTGGTTACGCAGCCCACCTGTAATTTCTGACAGTAGACCGCGACGCCCCTGCTCCTTTAACGTCAAGGTGCCTACCCGCTCGTTGAAAAGGACCCTTCGATGAACGCCACAAACACTACTTCCGCGCTGGACCCGGTTTACCGCAAAGCCCTGAAAACCTGGCGTCCGGTCATTCTGTATTTCGCCAATGAACACTGCCCCGCCTGCGAATGGGCCGGGCCGGTCTTTCGGCAGATTGCCGAGCCTTACCGACTGCGCGCCAACATCTTTATGCTCAACACCAGCCAATCGCCCAAGCACCCGAACGTCACGGGCACGCCAACAGTGCTGTTCTATAAAAACGGCAGACTGCTGAAAAAGCTCAAAGGTATCGGCACCGAGGAAAGCCTGGCGAGGGATATGGCCCGGCATGTCGGCAGGACAAAGGCTCCCGCAACGCCACGCAAACCTCACCATGATCTGGCATGGCTGAGGCGAACACTCAAGTCATTGCGCACCGTCACTGGTTCGCGCCACCGGCTTCTGCGCTGAACCCGACCGGGATTGGACAACCCGCTGTCTGCCTGCTTTGCTGTTGAGCGAACACATTGCGCGCCGCCCGCCGGTTCGGGTGGTTGCCAGGATCGGCGCAGACAGCGGGATAAGCATGTTCGAAACCATTGAAGCGCAAGCGTTGAAGGAAACCGCGTCTAACGAGTTGAGGGAAGAGTTTCTCCAGCGCGAGTTCGAACGGCTCAAACCGTTCAGCCTGTTGATCTACGTGGTCAGTGTGTTCATGTGGCTGCTGTTTGATCTGATCGTCAGTTTTCTCGGCGGCCAAGGCTTCACGTGGCGCTCGATGGCGTTTCTCGCTGGTTTCGCGCTGTTGACGGTGGTGCTCGGTTTTACGCGCAGGGCTAGCCATTTCGATGTGCTCACCCTGTTGCTGGTCCTGGGATTGACCGTCGGTGTGCGAATGATCGTCGACGGCCTCGCGCCTGCTTCGCACAGCTTGTGGCTGGTGCTGGCAGCAGCGAGCATGTTGTACAGCGTGTCGGTACTGCCGCTGCGGCGCTGGGCGTTCTTTGCGGTACAAGTTGTGATCTGGGTGATCCTCAACCCGTTTCTTGCCACCACTACCGAAATCACTGAACTGCGCGGCGTCCTGACTGCCTGCTACAGCGTGTTTCTCTGCGCACTCACGGTGTACACCTTCTTGAAGTTTCGTGAGGCCAAGCTGAACAACTACCTGATGTCGCGGCTGCTGCTGGATCAGGCCTATAACGACCCGCTGACGCAGATTCCCAACCGACGCTCATTCATGACCCACGCAGGGCAACGGCTGCTGGCAAGCCCGCGCGAGCGCGATCATTACCTGATGATGATCGACATCGACAACTTCAAGAAGGTCAACGACACCTACGGGCATGACATTGGTGATGAGGTGCTCATTCGCGTCGCTGCCGATATCAAGACAGTGATGATTGCGTTTGACTACGCGCGTATGGGCGGTGAGGAGTTCGCGATCTATCTGGCGGGAGTGCGGCGCGAGGATGTTGAAAGCCTTGCCACGCAACTGTGCCAATCAGTGCGTGAACAGCCCACCCAGCACCCGGTCACCATCAGCATCGGCATTACCCGGGTGGCTGAGGGTGACTCGTTGAATCAGGCGCTGATCAAGGCGGATGCGGCGTTGTACGCATCAAAGCATACGGGCAAGGACCGCTTTACGTTTCATCAGTAACAAGCGCAGCGACCGCTGCGCCATTCCGCGAATGCTCAAGCCACCTCACGCTCCAGCAACACCCGCGTCACCCGCCGTTCTTCTACCGCTTTGACGGTCAGTTGCCAGCCCTCGTATTCCAGTCGATCACCGGTCATCGGCAACCGATCCAGCAGACTCATGACCAACCCGGCCATGGTCTGATAATCCTCGGTCGGCTCGGCATCGAAGCCGGTACGCTGGCGAACGCGAGCCAAGGGCAGCGCGCCGCTGACCAGAAACCCGCCGCGCTCTTCGACCACATCAGGGCCTTCGATTTCACTGGCATCGGGCAACTCACCGGCGATCGATTCGAGGATGTCAGTCATCGTCAATACACCGACGAAATCGCCAAACTCATTGACCACGAAGGCGATGTGCGTCGATGCCGCGCGCATCTGCTCCAGGGCATTGAGGATCGAATAACTGTCGAGCAGATTGACGGTCTTGCGTGCCAGATGCTCCAGGTTCGGCTCATTGCCGGCCAGATACTCCTTGAGCAATTCCTTCTTGTGTACGAAGCCAAGCGGCTCGTCCACCGCGCCATCGCGAATCAGCGGCAAGCGTGAATACGACGAATGCATCAACTTCGTGCGAATGGTTTCGGCGTCATCGGCAAGATCAATCAGGTCAACGTCGGCGCGCACCGTCATCAGGTTGCGAATCGGCCGCTCCGCCAGTTGCAGCACACCGCTGATCATCACCCGCTCACGACGGTCGAACAGCTCGGCCACCGGCGCTTCACCGTTGTCCAGCAGATCGGAGATTTCCTCACCAACCTCCTCCGCCGCCAGCTTGCGGCCACCGAGCAGACGCATCACCGCATGGGCTGTGCGCTCGCGCATCGGGCGCACGCCCTGCATCGAACGTTTGCGCCGAGCCCGGGCGATCTGGTTGAAGACTTCGATGAGGATCGAGAAACCGATGGCGGCGTACAGGTAACCTTTCGGGATATGGAAGCCCAGACCTTCTGCGGTCAGGGCAAAACCGATCATCATCAGGAAGCCCAGACACAGCATGATCACGGTCGGATGTGCGTTGACGAAGCGGGTCAGCGGCTTGCTGGCAACGATCATCAGGCCGATGGAAATGATCACGGCGATCATCATCACCGCCAGTTCATCGACCATGCCCACGGCGGTAATCACCGCGTCGAGGGAGAACACCGCGTCGAGCACCACAATCTGCGCCACGATTGGCCAGAACAGCGCGTAGGCTGTGTTGGTCGAGCGCTCGCCGACATGGCCTTCGAGCCGCTCATGCAACTCCATCGTCGCCTTGAACAACAGGAACACGCCACCGAACAGCATGATCAGATCACGACCGGAGAAGCTCTTGTCGAACACCTCGAACAACGGCTGCGTGAGCGTAACCAGCCAGGAAATGCTCGCCAACAGGCCCAGGCGCATGATCAACGCCAGCGACAGGCCGATGATCCGCGCGCGATCACGCTGATGCGGCGGCAGTTTGTCGGCAAGAATTGCGATGAACACCAGGTTGTCGATACCCAGTACCAGTTCCAGCACGATCAGAGTCAACAGGCCTAACCAGGCTGTGGGATCCGCTAACCATTCCATAAAACGTCTCGATCTCTCTTCAGTGAATTCAGGCGGCCGGACACGGCGAAGTGCAACGCAAAGGCTCAAGAGCCGCGTTATCAACCATAGTCGGGAGTCGGAAGACGGGGTGCTGCGAAAGGATCAAGACCGCGCGAAGGCGTGCTGGAGAGTGCTGACTGGGAGGCTCCGAGAGGGTGTTCATGTAGATCCTGAATGAAAAATGGCCTTCGAGCGTACAGCGTCGACCGACCTGCTCCACAGCGGTAAATCATTTCAAAATCTGTATGAATGACCTTGATCGCAGACTTTCAGCGTTGCTGAAGCAGCCTTCGCGAGCAGGCTCGCTCCCACAGGGTGCGAGCGGTGCGGCGGATTTCAGCGCAAATCCAGCTCATCGATATGCTGATACTGCGCTTGCAGCGCGGTCGCCAGATCCTTCGCCCGGCCCAGTCGAATCGGCCCGCGCTCGATGTCGATCAGCAATCCCGGACACGCCAGCACTGGCAACGCCGACAGTTCTTTCACGCGACCATCGGTCACGATCAGGCAGCGTTGCTGTTCGGCAGAAAAGCGCTTGCGTCGCAGCGTCAGCCATTGCTGCGCCTGCTCCAGTGCCGCGAGCAACGGCGTGCCGCCACCGGCGCCCAGACCGTCGAGCCAGACGCCCAGGCCGCTTGAGGCCTTCAAGCCTTGCACCTGCCATTTCGGCGTAGAACCACTGGCGGTCAGCAACGCTAGCCGCGCCCGCTGGCGATAAGCATCGTCGAACAGCTGCGCGAGCAGGCCCTTGGCATCGCTCAAGGCCTGATGGCGACGGGTCGAGGCCGACGCGTCGACGATCACCAGCCAGACTTCATGGGGCGCGCGGGTGCGCTGTTGAAACAGCAGATCGGCGCGGCGCTGGGGGCGGCCATTGAGCAGTGTGCCCGGCCAGTTCACCGATCCGCTGCCGGCCCCATGCCGCTGGCCCTGGCGGCCATTGTCGAGTTGTCCGGCACGGGGCTTGGCATTCGCCCCCGCGTCGGACCGGGGGCGAATGCCTAGGGCTTTTTTGCCAGGGGCGGCCAGCTCGGAACTTCGCGGCGGGCACCGGTGGCTTGCGCCGTCGCCGGCATCTCGCCCCACTGGCCCTGCCCTTCACCGGATTTGCTGTCTGCGCCTGACGGAGATTGCGCTTGTGGCTCTGCGCCAGCCAAGGGCTGCTCGCGACGGCGATGGCGCAGGGCAAATTCGGCCACCGCGTCGATGTCCTCTTCAGCAATCGCATCCGCCCCACGCCACGCGGCATGGGCGCGGGCCGCGCGCAACCAGACCAGATCGGCACGCAAGCCATCGACGCCAGCAGCGAAACAACGCTCGGTAATCAACGCCAATGCCGCGTCATCCAGCGGAATGGCTGCCAAGCGCTCGCGGGCGCTTTCACAGCGCGAACGCAGGATGTGTTGCTCGCTCGTCCACTGCGCGCAGAACCCTTGTGGATCGCTGTCGAAATCCAGCCGCCGGCGAATGATCTGTCCGCGTTCGGCGGGCGCGGTGTGGCCGCTCAGGGCAACGTTCAAGCCGAAGCGGTCAAGCAGTTGCGGCCGCAGCTCGCCCTCTTCCGGGTTCATGGTGCCGATCAGGACGAATTTGGCCGAATGCCGATGGGAAATGCCGTCACGCTCGATCAGATTGGTACCGCTGGCGGCGACATCGAGCAGCAGGTCGACCAAGTGATCGGGCAGCAGATTGACCTCATCGACATAGAGCACGCCACCGTCAGCCTTGGCCAGAACACCGGGCGAAAACTGCGCGCGACCGTCGCTCAGGGCAGCATCGAGGTCGAGGGTGCCGACTAGCCGCTCTTCGGTAGCGCCCAACGGCAAAGTGACAAACTGGCCGCTGGCGAGCAGATCCGCCAGGCCCCGCGCCAGCGTCGACTTGGCCATGCCGCGCGGACCTTCGATGAGTACGCCGCCGATTTTCGGGTCGATGGCGGTCAGGCACAGGGCGAGCTTCAGGTCATCGGCGCCGACCACGGCGGAGAGTGGGAAATGCGGGGTGTCGGTCATTTGGGTTTTCCCTTTCGTGGTCTTTGGTGTGCTTGAGTTTTAGTGGCGTGTCAGTTGGGTGGCCCTCACCCTAACCCTCTCCCAGAGGGAGAGGGAACTGATCTGGGTGTTCTTGCAAGTTGCGCCGACCTGAATTATCGAGTTGAACTCAGGCCTCAAAACCAACACAAATCGGCTCCCTCTCCCTCCGGGAGAGGGCTGGGGTGAGGGTAGCTTTTTAGCGGCTACATATCTTCCTCGATATCCAACAGCAAATTCTCCAGCGCCTCTTTATAAGCCCCAGGCTCCTGCCACATCCCGCGCTGCTGCGCTTCGAGCATGCGTTCGGTCATGTCGCGCAGAGCATGCGGATTATGTTCACGAACAAAATCCCGGGTCGCCGGATCAAGCAAATATGCCTCCGCCAGCAGCGCGTACTGATGGTCATCGATCAACTGCGTAGTCGCATCGAAGGCGAACAGATTATCAACCGTCGCCGCCAGTTCGAACGCGCCTTTGTAGCCGTGACGCTTGATTCCGTCGATCCACTTCGGATTCGCCGCGCGCGAGCGCACCACGCGGTTCAACTCTTCCTTCAGGGTACGAATCTTCGGCAGATCCGGCTGGCTGTGATCGCCGTGATAACTGGCCGCCGCTTCGCCGCGCAGCGTCTCCACCGCCGCGAGCATGCCGCCCTGGAACTGGTAGTAATCGTTGGAATCGAGCAAGTCATGCTCGCGGTTGTCCTGGTTCTGCAGAACTGCCTGTACCTGGCTCAGACGCTGGCTGAACTGCTCGCGGGCAGCCGTGCCCTCGTCGGCGCCGCCGTAAGCGTAGGCGCCCCAGTTCAGGTAGACCTCGGCGAGGTCTTCGCGGGTCTGCCACAAACGCCCGTCGATGGCGCCTTGCACCCCGGCGCCATACGCCCCCGGTTTCGCGCCGAAGATGCGCCACTCGGCCTGACGCCGCGCGGTGTCTTCATCGACGCCCGACTGCAACAGCGCCTCGCGTTCGGCACGCACTTTAGCGGCCAGCGGATTCAGGTCGTCCGGCTCGTCCAGCGCGGCCACCGCTTGCACGGCGGCGTCGAACAGGCGGATGAGGTTGGCAAACGCATCACGGAAAAACCCCGAAACCCGCAGCGTCACGTCGACTCTTGGACGATCGAGCAGACTCAGCGGCAGAATCTCGAAATCATCCACGCGCTGACTGCCCGTGGCCCAGACCGGACGCACGCCCATCAACGCCATGGCCTGAGCGATGTCGTCGCCGCCGGTGCGCATGGTTGCGGTGCCCCACACGGACAAGCCGAGTTGGCGCAAGTGATCGCCGTGGTCCTGCAGATGCCGTTCGAGGATAAGCGTCGCCGACTGGAATCCGATGCGCCACGCGGTGGTGGTCGGCAGATTGCGCACGTCCACCGAATAGAAATTACGACCGGTGGGCAGCACGTCGAGACGGCCACGGCTGGGTGCGCCGCTGGGGCCGGCGGGGACGAAACGACCGCTGAGGGCGTCAAGCAGACCGCGCATTTCGGCCGGGCCGCAAGCATCGAGGCGCGGGGCGACGACTACGCGCAGATGCTCGAGTATCGAATCTACCTCAGCCCACCCCGGCCCTTTTGGGAGCGAGCCTGTTCGCGAAGGCGTCGGGTCAGACAACTGATATTTTACTGACACACCGCTTTCGCGAGCAGGCTCGCTTCCACAGGGGACATTCAGTGCTTGGGAGATCAGGTCTGCAGCGAAGAGTTCGAGGCGTTCGCGGGTGTCGCCGGCGGTGCGCCAGACTTCTTCGCTGATGGCCTGCAACTCGGTCGGACGCGGGCCGCTCCAGGCATCGGCCAACGCGCAATCCAGCGGATCAAAACCAAGATCAAACGCTTTGGCCAGTGCTCGCAGCAGACTCGACTGCGCGCCCTTGCCGTCACCGCGCGGGATGCGCAGCAACGCCAGCAAGGTGTCGATACGCAAGCGGCCGCTCGGCGATTCGCCAAAAATGTGCAACCCATCGCGAATCTGCGATTCCTTCAAATCGCACAGATAAGTGTCGAGACGCGGCAACCAGATCGCCGCATCGGCGTCGCTGTCCAGCGCTGCGTCCAGTTGCAGTTCGCGGTCGATCTGCGTGTCACGCACCAATTGCAGAATGTCGCGTTGCAACTCACGGGCGCGGCGCGGATCGAGCAGTTGCGCCTCGTAATACTCGTCGGCCAGCAGCTCCAGATTGCGCAGCGGCCCGTAGGTTTCGGCGCGGGTCAGCGGTGGCATCAAGTGGTCGATGATCACCGCCTGCGTGCGCCGTTTGGCCTGAGCGCCCTCGCCCGGATCGTTGACGATAAACGGATAGATATTCGGCAGCGGCCCTAGCAGCGCGTCCGGCCAGCAATTCTCCGAAAGGCCGACGCCTTTGCCCGGCAACCATTCGAGATTGCCATGCTTGCCGACGTGGATCACGCCGTGGGCCCCGTAGGTGTTGCGCAACCAGAAATAGAACGCCAGATAGCCGTGCGGCGGGACCAGATCCGGGTCGTGATACACCGCGCTCGGATCGACCTGATAACCCCGGGCCGGCTGGATGCCGACAAAGGTCAGACCGAAACGCAGACCGGCGATCATCAGGCGACCGTCGCGGCACATCGGATCGTTTTGCGGCGCCCCCCAACGCTCCATCACCGCCGCGCGATTCGCCTCCGGCAACGCGTTGAACATCGCCAGGTAATCATCCATCGCCAGGCTCTGCTGGCACGGGCGCAGGTCGAGACTATCGAGGTCGTTGCTGACACCGCCGAGCAGTTGCTGGATCAGTTCGGTGCCGCTCTCGGGCAACTCGGCCGTGATCGGATAACCCTCTTCGCGCAACGCGCGCAGGATGTTCAGCGCCGCCGCTGGCGTATCGAGGCCGACACCGTTGCCGATGCGGCCGTCGCGGGTCGGATAGTTGGCGAGGATCAGCGCGATGCGTTTTTTGCCATTGGCCACGCGCGCCAGATCAACCCAGCGCCGCGCCAGTTCGGCGACGAAATCCATGCGTTCGGGCTGGGCGCGATAGCAGACCACATCGGACTGACTGCGCTCGCTGCGCCAGGCCAGATCCTTGAAGCTGATCGGTCGGCTGATGATGCGCCCGTCAAGCTCCGGCAAAGCAATGTGCATCGCCAGATCACGCGGCCCGAGGCCCTGTTCGCTGTCGCGCCAGCCGGGTTCGTTGTCCTGAGCGCAGATGGCTTGAATCACTGGGATGTTGCGGCGAAACGGCCGCAGATGCGGCGCTTCGGGGCTGGACTGGGCAAAACCGGTGGTATTGAGAATCACCCCCGCCTCGACTTCATCCAGCCAGTCCTCGACCACAGACAAGCAACCGGGTTCTTTCAGACTGGCCACCGCGATCGGCAGCGGATTGAGCCCGGCTGCCCGCAAACGCTGACAGAACACATCAATGAACGCCGTGTTCGCCGCCTGCAAATGCGAGCGATAAAACAACAGCGCCGCCACCGGTTGACCGGGTAGCCATTCGGCTTGCCAGTCGCTCAGGGCAGCGCTGTTTTTCTGTGGGTGATAAATCGCCGTGCGCGGCAGGGTTTGCGGCTCGCTCCACGGGTAATCGCGGGCAAACCATTGGTTGCCCAGGCAACGGAAGAAATCCAGTGCATTGCCCATGCCGCCCTGACGCAGAAATTGCCAGAGTCGATCGCGTACTTCGGCGCTGACCGTGCTCAAGTCGCTGAGCTCGGGGTCCGGACGGTCATCGCCGGGCACCAGAATCAGTTGCACGCCGCGTTCCGACAACTCGACCAGCCGCTCGACGCCATAGCGCCAATAGGCGATGCCGCCGTGCAGCGAGATCAGAATGACCTTGGCGTGGCGCAGCACTTCGTCGACATACAGATCGACCGAGGCATGATTCTGCACCTGCATCGGGTTGGCCAGACGCAGGCTCGGGTAGTCATCGGGCAATTGCTCCGCGGCCTCGGCGAGCAGCGCCAGGCTGGAATCGCCGCTGCACAGGATCACCAGCTCGGCGGGGGTTTGTCCGAGATCGGCAATGTTGTCGTCCGAGACGAATCCGCCGGGCTGGGTCCTGAGCAGGTGCATGGCTTAAACGCTGAGCGCAGCGCGCAATTGCGCTTCGAGTTGTGCGGCATCGAGTTCCTGACCGATCAGCACCAGACGCGTGACGCGCGCTTCTTCGGCGCCCCACTGACGGTCGAAATGCTTGTCGAAACGCGTGCCCACACCCTGGATCAACAGGCGCATCGGCTTGTTCGGAATCGCCGCGAAGCCTTTGACCCGCAGAATGCCGTGCTGCACCACCAATTGCGTCAGCGCGTCGAGCAGCAAGCTTTCGTCGGCTTGCGGCAGTTCGATGGAGATCGAATCGAAGGCGTCGTGATCGTGGTCGTCGTCATCACCGTCGTGATGGTGATCGTGGTGACTGTGGCGGCTGTCGATGTGCTCCTCGGAGCCGGCACCGAGGCCGATCAACACGTCGAGCGGCAGGCGGCCGTTGCTGGCTTCGATGATTTTTACCGCTGGCGGCAGCTCTTCGGCGACTTCAGCGCGCACCCGAGCCAGATCTTCCGCGCTGGTCTGGTCGGCCTTGTTGAGGATGACCAGGTCAGCACTGGCCAGTTGATCGGCGAACAACTCGTGCAGCGGCGACTCGTGATCAAGGTTCGGATCGAGTTTGCGCTGGGCATCGACCTGATCCGGGAACGCTGCGAAGGTGCCAGCAGCGACCGCCGGGCTGTCGACAACGGTGATTACCGCGTCAACTGTGCAGGCGCTACGGATTTCCGGCCACTGGAAGGCTTGCACCAGCGGTTTTGGCAGGGCCAGGCCCGAGGTTTCAATAAGGATGTGGTCGAGATCGCCGCGACGGGCAACCAGTTCGCGCATTACCGGGAAGAATTCTTCCTGCACCGTGCAGCACAGGCAGCCGTTGGCCAGTTCGTAAACACGGCCGCTGGCCTCTTCTTCGGTGCAGCCGATGGTGCATTGCTTGAGGATTTCACCGTCGATGCCCAGCTCGCCAAACTCGTTGACGATCACCGCGATGCGCCGGCCCTGAGCGTTGTCGAGCATGTGCCGCAGCAGCGTGGTTTTGCCCGAACCGAGGAAACCGGTGACGATGGTGACGGGGAGTTTGGCCAGTGTTTTCATCGGTATGCCCTTTGGCAAGCGGCGGGCATACGGGACGAGAACCGGCAGCGCGCATGCACGCCGGAAGCATTCGCCACCGGATCACCCCGCCCGGTTGTAGTGAGAATCTGTGACGAGGCAGGTCTCCTGGCTGACGGCGTTCAGGCGCGAGACCTGGCGTCCATTGCGCCTTCCCGCTGGCTCATCGGTTGAGCTGGCAGTGGCGTGGCAACGAACATCACCGTTCACAGTTGCGGGGGCAGCCGCGGCTTTGACCGCGTTCCCTTCTTAGCTTCGGCGAGTGCCGAAGAACCTCGAAAGCGCAAGGCTACGCATGGGTCCGTCGTGGGTCAATGGTCGGTGAGTCTGAAACTGGGGGTATATCCGTTGCTGCGGTAACGGCTTCCTATGGTTTCGCTCTTACAGCGAGTCCCTTTTTCAAACGCCGGAGTGCCGGCACAGCAAAAAGAAACCAAAAGGCTTTGCCCCGGCGCACGGCCCGCTCGCTGGGGCTCGGGGTACCTTCGTTACGGGACCGATCCGGGCGCAGCCTGCTGAAGGGGCAAAAGATCAAAGCCAAAGCAAAAGCCAGATCTAGAGCCCCTCACCCTAGCCCTCTCCCCGAGGGAGAGGGGACTGACCGAGGTGTTTAGGCGAAATACGCCGACTTGCGTTACCGAGTCGAATGCAGATTTTGAACACCACACAAATCGGCTCCCTCTCCCTCGGGAGAGGGCTGGGGTGAGGGGCAGCAACAACACAAATTAAAAGCCGAACACCCACGCTTTTCACCACTCAATAAGCCGAGTGTCAGCTCGCCTGCTCTTGATCTTGATCTTGATCCACCGGCGACGGATATACACACAAAAAACATCAGAAAAACACCCCCAGCGCAGCACCGAAAACTCCCCGGAAATTGACTAAAAACCCAAACCCATGTTCTCCTGCCCACCTTGTTACGGGTGCCCTTCACAGGGTGAAACGGGAAACCGGTGAATCATGTGCTTTACTCAAGGCCATGTCAGTCCGGTGCTGCCCCCGCAACGGTAAGCGAGCGAAGCGTCAGATCCACTGTGCCCCGGCATGGGAAGGTGATGCTTGCAGGTCGGCCTCGTGCCAACCCCTCGCGAGCCCGGAGACCGGCCCGCAACACCCAGCGCGCGCAAGCGCCGCTGACCACAAACAAACCCGCGGTGGGCGGGCGCTGTTCGAAATCCCTGCGTGCCCGGCTCGCAGGGATTTTCATGCGCTCTGTTTACCCGCTGACATTTCAGAGGGAAGCGCTATGTCGATCATCAGCAATACCGTCAGCCAAACTGACAACATCTCCAGCAGCACCACACTCGGCCAACGCGTCGCCGCCGCCCTCTTCGCCTCGATCCTCGGTGCCAGTCTGGTCTGGTTCGCCGGTTTCTCGCACATCGAAGCGGTGCACAACGCCGCCCACGATACCCGCCACAGCGCCGCGTTCCCGTGCCACTGAGGCTTGCCGAGATGATCAAGCGTATCGCGCAAACCGCAGGCTTCACCGGCTTGCTCGCCGCCCTGCTGCTGACCCTGCTGCAGAGTTTCTGGGTATCGCCACTGATTCTGCAGGCCGAATCCTTCGAGAAATCCGAACCGGTCGCGCAAGTTCACGAACACGCCGCCGGCACCGCCGCCCACAGCCATGATGGCGAAGCCTGGGAGCCGGAAGACGGCTGGCAGCGCGTGGTCTCGACCACTGGCGGCAATCTGGTGGTGGCGGTGGGTTTCGCCCTGATGCTCGCCGGCCTGTACACCTTGCGCGCGCCGACCAAAACCTCGCAAGGGCTGCTCTGGGGTCTGGCCGGTTACGCGACGTTCGTTCTCGCGCCGACCTTGGGCCTGCCACCTGAATTGCCGGGCACTGCGGCTGCCGATCTGGCATCGCGGCAGATCTGGTGGATCGGCACTGCCGCATCGACCGCCGTCGGCCTGGCACTGATCGCCTTCAGCCGCCACTGGCTGATGAAGCTTCTCGGTGTGGCGATTCTCGCCGTGCCGCATGTGATCGGCGCGCCGCAACCCCAGGTGCATTCGATGCTTGCCCCAGAGGCACTGGAAACCCAATTCAAAATCGCTTCGCAGCTGACCAACGTCGCGTTCTGGCTGGCCTTGGGCTTGATCAGTGCATGGTTGTTCCGGCGCAAAAGCGCAGGCCGATATCAGGCATGACCGATGACCGCGCAGCGCCGACCTTCGTGGTCGGCCTCGGCTGCCAGCGCGGCTGCCCGGCCAGTACGTTGCGTGCATTACTCGATCAAGCGTTGCAGGCGCACCGCATCGAGCTGCGAGCGGTCAAGGCTTTGGCGAGTATCGACCTCAAGCGCGACGAACCGGGGTTGCTGGAACTGGCCACACAATTGAACCTGCCCCTGCAGTATTTCAACAGTGCCGAACTGGCGCCTTATCAACAGCGCCTCAGTCATCAATCGCAGATCGCCTTTGAGCGCACCGGCTGCTACGGCGTGGCGGAAAGCGCCGCGCTGGCGCTGGCCGAGCAACTGATTCAGGCGCCGGCGAAACTGCTGATCCACCGCCAGAAATATGCGCAGGCCACGCTGGCATTGGCCGGCGCTGCATAAAATCCCGATAATCCCCGCCATTGATCATGAGCACGCTTCATCTGCAGTGGGGCTGCGCCTCTTCACAAGGATTCAACGATGACCGTCTACTTCATCGGCGCCGGCCCCGGCGACCCGGAGCTCATCACCGTCAAAGGCCAACGGCTGATTCGCAGCTGCCCGGTGATCATTTATGCCGGCTCGCTGGTACCTGCCGCGGTGCTGGAAGGTCATCAGGCCGAAACCGTGGTCAACAGCGCTGAACTGCATCTGGAACAGATCATCGATCTGATCAGGACGGCCCATGCCAAAGGCCAGGATGTTGCCCGCGTGCATTCGGGGGATCCAGGTCTGTACGGCGCGATTGGTGAGCAGATCCGCTACTTGCGTGAGCTGAGCATTCCTTTCGAGATCATTCCGGGCGTGACCGCGACGGCGGCATGCGCAGCGCTGCTGGGCGCCGAGCTCACTCTGCCGGACATCTCGCAAAGCGTGATCCTGACCCGTTACGCCGACAAGACCGCGATGCCCGTTGGCGAGGAGCTGGCCAGCCTGGCGCAGCATGGCGCGACCATGGCCATTCATCTGGGGGTCAATCATCTGGAAAAGATTTTGGTTGAATTGCTGCCGCATTACGGCGCGGACTGCCCGATTGCCGTGATTCACCGCGCGACATGGCCGGATCAGGACTGGGTCGTCGGTACACTGGCGGACATTGCCGCAAAGGTCGAGGCCAAAGGGTTTCGGCGTACGGCGCTGATTCTGGTCGGGCGGGTGTTGGGCAGTGAAGTGTTCAGCGAGTCTTCGCTGTATCGCGCCGGGCATGCGCATTTGTACCGACCGTGAGTGGAACGCGGAGCGTCCCGGGCTGCATGCCCACGCGGAGCGTGGGCATGATCAAGCCACAGGCATAAAAAAACGGCGCTCACGGGGCGCCGTTTTTCATGTTCGCAGCGAACGCCTTAGTAGTAGGCGTTTTCTTTCTGCGTGTGGTCAGTCACGTCGCGAACGCCCTTGAGCTCCGGGATGCGCTCGAGCAGCGTGCGCTCGATGCCTTCCTTCAAGGTCACGTCAGCCTGGCCGCAGCCCTGGCAACCGCCACCGAACTGCAACACGGCGATGCCGTCCTCGACCACATCGATCAGGCTGACCTGACCGCCGTGGCTGGCCAGCCCCGGGTTGATCTCGGTTTGCAGGTAGTAGTTGATGCGCTCGTTGACCGGGCTGTCGGCATTGACCATCGGCACCTTGGCATTTGGCGCCTTGATGGTCAGCTGGCCGCCCATACGGTCGGTGGCATAGTCGACAACGGCGTCGTCAAGAAACGCTTCGCTGAAGGAATCGATGTAAGCGGTGAAGCTTTTCAGCCCCAGCGCAGTATCTTCAGGCTTCTCTTCGCCCGGCTTGCAGTAGGCAATGCAGGTTTCGGCGTACTGGGTGCCAGGCTGGGTGATGAAGACACGGATGCCGATGCCCGGGGTGTTCTGCTTGGAGAGCAGATCGGCCAGGTAATCATGGGCGGCGTCGGTAATGGTAATAGCGGTCATAAAAACTCCTCGCAGGCTTGGGCGCAGTTTACGCCAATCGGCGCGGCTGACAAAGTCCTAGTATTTTTGTCGGGAAAGAATCCCGGCATATGCCTGCGAATGCTCAAAGGTTCTCGTACCGGTTCATATCCAGCACACCCTCTTCCACCGGATCGGTTTCGTGTATGTACTGGCTCAGATCGTGGAAATACAGCCAGAACTGCGGATGACTGCGACGAATGCCCCAGCGTTCGACGATCTTGTCGAACCGATTGGCATCCTTGGCATTCTCCATCGCATCGACGAACGCCGGCACCTGCTCGGCCGGTACGTTGAACATGAAGTTCGGGTAACTGGTGAGTACGCCCGGATAGATCGTCAATGTGTCGAGGCCCGGTTGATAGCGCAGCGACTCACCGAGCAAAAACGCCACGTTGCTGTGCGCGCGGTTGCGCAGCACGCTGTAGACCTCGCGCTTGCCGCTGGCGGTTTCGACGCGCAGCAAGGTCGCTTCGGGCAACTGGTCGATGACTTTCAACCCTGCGGCCGGTCGCGAGGCCAGACGGCTCAGGGCCTGCTCGGCGTTCTGCAACGCCGGATCGATATTCGGTCGCGAGCAATAAGCGCCGTCGCAGCGATTGATCGGGTCCGGCCGCGCGTTCAGATCACCGTAGCGCGCCAGCAACTGCATGGCGAAATCGTGTTTCGGGTCTTTTTCGTCGAGTTTGAGCGCGGTCGGTTTGTCGTCATCGATGGCCTCGTAATCGAGCCACATCTTGAACTGGCCGCCGTCCTGGTACCAATCGTTGAGGTAATCCTCGCGCGAGTCAGCGGGCATCAGGCGCAGGAAGTTCTGCTCGGCGCCGTTACGGATCAGGTCGAAATACAGACGGGTCTGCGCCTGATGGGAGACGTTGCCGAACACGTCGAAGTTGACCGCGAGCTGATAGTAGGTGCGCTCGAGCAGTGGATAGTCGAACAGCCACATGGTCTGCGGCACCTCACCGATAAGCCCCTTGGTCACCGAAGCGCTGTCGAAGTGGCGGAAAATGCTCAGCAAGGCGTTGTCGTTGCCGGCCCACAGCGTCGACCAGCTCGGCGCCGGCAGATCGGCATAGCTGTCACGGCGCAGTGCCTCGTATTCGTTGCGCTTGTCGCGATAGTTGCGCCACAGGCTCAGCACGCTGCCGACATCGTCGTTCTGCCCCGGCATCGCCAGCAGCGGCGTGGCCTGGCCACGGTAGTTCGGGTCGGTGATGTAGAGGTCATGCTCCGGGGCCTGGAACAGCGCCCAGAAGTTGTCGCGGATCACGTCGGTCGCGATCTGCCCACGGCACACCGGCCCGCGAATGAAGGTGCGGACGAAGTATTCGGCGTTATCGAGCATGAACTGATAGCGCGCCTGCGCCGGAATCGCCTCGAAGGTGGCAAACGGATTGGCACGGCTTTGCGGGCCATAACCCGGCAGCGCATTGACCTGCCAGTTGCCGTTGTAGAACAGGCTCTTGATCCGCGCCATTTTGGCTGCGCTCAGCGGATAAGTGATGTGCGTCTTGTGCACGATCACCCCCTGCACCGGCCACAAGCGGTAATACACCTGCGTGCCCGGGTCGTCGTTGGGGCGGCGCGTGGCGATCAGGTCGATCGGCTGGCCGCTCGGCGTCCGCGAACGTACCCACTGGAAATAATGCCCCGGCTCGCCGTCCTTGAAATAAATGTGCGCCAGATACCAGTGTTCGAACAACCAGCGCCCCACCAGACTCTGCCGCGCACCGGGGGCGTTGAGCAGGTTTTCCCACTGCAGGATCTGCATGGCCTCTTTGGCACTCGGTGCCAGGCTCTGTTCGTCGATCGGCGCGCCAGACGCCAGCCAGCGCTGCAGGGTCTGGTATTGCTGGTCGGTCAGGCCAGTGACCGCCAGCGGCATGCCCTCTTTCGGGTGCGCGCCGGCATATCCGTCGAACTCCGCAGGCATTGCGCATAGATTGTTGCGATTGAGCCCCAGGACAATGTCTTCGGGCAGCTTGGCGTTCGGCGTCAGCGGCGTCTTGTGGCCGAGTTCAAGCATGCGTGCCATCAGCGCAGCCTGACTGCCCTGGGCGTCGAGCACCGAATAGAAGTCTTTCTGCTGCCAGGCGCGCTTGCCGAAGGCGTCGTAAAACAGGCGCGTGGTCGGTGCTGCCTGAGTGCGTTCGCCGTCGTACACGGGCATCTTGCTCGCGCCACGAGCAGCGCCTTCGCCACTGCCCAGATTGAGCTGACAGGCCGAGTCATAGCAGGCATGGCAGGCTACGCACTTCTCGGTGAAGATCGGTTGGATATCGCGGGTGTAGGAGATGGAAGAAGAAATGGCAGGATCTTGCGCCGCGACGCTCCCGCTCAGGACCAGCAACCATAAACTGATGAAGCGGTGCGGCATGTTGCTGATCTCGATGATAAAAAAAGGCTGCGATTCTACCGTTATGACGCTCGTACCAACATGAGCGATATTCATGCAAAAGCTGCACATGCTCCAAAAGCGCACAGGTTTGCTATGATCCCGCTCCTTCGTAATGGTCTTTTCGAGTAGTCCACATGTCCGATCGCAGCGTCCGCCTTCAAGCTCTCAAGCAAGCCCTCAAAGAGCGCATCCTGATTCTCGACGGCGGGATGGGCACGATGATCCAGAGCTACAAGCTCGAAGAGCAGGATTATCGCGGCAAGCGCTTCGCGGACTGGCCGAGTGACGTCAAGGGCAACAACGACCTGCTGGTGATCACCCGTCCGGACGTGATCGGCGGCATCGAAAAAGCCTATCTGGACGCCGGCGCCGACATTCTCGAAACCAACACTTTCAACGCCACGCGCATTTCCATGGCCGATTACGGCATGGAAGAGCTGGCGTACGAGTTAAACGTAGAGGGCGCACGTCTGGCGCGCAAGATTGCCGACGCCAAGACCGCCGAAAACCCGGCCAAGCCGCGCTTCGTTGCCGGCGTGCTCGGCCCGACCAGCCGCACCTGCTCGCTGTCGCCCGACGTCAACAACCCCGGCTACCGCAACGTGACCTTCGATGAGCTGGTGGAAAACTACACCGAAGCCACCAAAGGCCTGATCGAGGGCGGCGCCGACCTGATTCTGATCGAAACCATTTTCGACACCCTCAACGCCAAAGCGGCGATCTTCGCCGTGCAGGGCGTGTTCGAGGAGCTGCACATCGAACTGCCGATCATGATTTCCGGGACCATCACCGACGCCTCCGGTCGTACCCTGTCCGGCCAGACCACCGAGGCGTTCTGGAACTCCGTGGCCCACGCCAAGCCGATTTCCGTGGGCTTGAACTGCGCCCTCGGCGCCAGCGAACTGCGCCCGTACCTGGAAGAGCTGTCGAACAAGGCCAGCACCCACGTATCCGCGCACCCGAACGCCGGCCTGCCGAACGAATTCGGCGAGTACGACGAACTGCCGTCGCAAACCGCCAAAGTCATCGAAGAATTCGCTCAGAGCGGTTTTCTCAACATCGTCGGCGGTTGCTGCGGCACCACGCCGGGCCACATCGAAGCCATCGCCAAAGCCGTGGCCGGTTATGCGCCGCGGCAGATTCCAGACATCCCCAAGGCTTGCCGCCTGTCGGGTCTGGAGCCGTTCACCATCGATCGCAGCTCGCTGTTCGTCAACGTCGGCGAGCGCACCAACATCACCGGCTCGGCGAAATTCGCCCGCCTGATCCGTGAAGACAACTACACCGAAGCCCTCGAAGTCGCTCTGCAGCAGGTCGAGGCCGGCGCGCAGATCATCGACATCAACATGGACGAGGGCATGCTCGATTCGAAGAAGGCCATGGTCACCTTCCTCAATCTGATCGCCGGCGAACCGGATATCTCGCGCGTGCCGATCATGATCGACTCGTCGAAATGGGAAGTCATTGAAGCCGGGCTCAAGTGCATTCAGGGCAAGGGCATCGTCAACTCGATCAGCATGAAAGAAGGCGTCGAGCAGTTCATCCATCACGCCAAGCTGTGCAAGCGCTACGGCGCTGCGGTGGTGGTGATGGCCTTCGACGAAGCTGGCCAGGCCGACACCGAAGCGCGCAAGAAAGAGATCTGCAAACGCTCCTACGACATTCTGGTCAATGAAGTCGGCTTCCCGCCGGAAGACATCATCTTCGACCCGAACATCTTCGCCGTCGCTACCGGCATCGAAGAGCACAACAACTACGCCGTCGACTTCATCAATGCCTGCGCCTACATCCGCGATGAGCTGCCGTACGCGCTGAGCTCCGGCGGCGTGTCCAACGTGTCGTTCTCGTTCCGTGGCAACAACCCGGTGCGTGAGGCGATTCACTCGGTGTTCCTGCTCTACGCCATCCGCGCCGGGCTGACCATGGGCATCGTCAACGCCGGCCAGCTGGAGATCTACGATCAGATCCCGGCCGAGCTGCGCGACGCGGTCGAAGACGTGATCCTCAATCGCACCCCGGACGGCACCGACGCCCTCCTCGCCATCGCCGACAAGTACAAGGGCGACGGCAGCGTCAAGGAAGCCGAGACCGAAGAGTGGCGCAACTGGGACGTCAACAAACGTCTGGAGCACGCGCTGGTCAAGGGCATCACCACGCACATCGTCGAAGACACCGAAGAATCCCGCCAGTCGTTTGCGCGGCCGATCGAAGTGATCGAAGGCCCATTGATGTCCGGCATGAACATCGTCGGCGACCTGTTCGGCGCTGGCAAAATGTTCCTCCCGCAGGTGGTGAAATCCGCGCGCGTGATGAAGCAGGCCGTGGCGCACTTGATCCCGTTCATCGAACTGGAGAAAGGCGACAAGCCGGAAGCCAAGGGCAAGATCCTCATGGCCACGGTCAA
>NZ_RCNZ01000086.1:0-21920 GCF_004307525.1 Pseudomonas sp. Sample_21
GCATGCCATCCGTTATTTCCACCGACGTTCTGATTGTCGGCGCTGGTGTCGCCGGCCTCTGGCTGAATGCGCGCCTGCGCGGTCAGGGTTTTTCGACCGTGCTGGTGGAAAGCGCCAGCCTCGGTGGCGGGCAGAGTGTCAAATCCCAGGGCATCATCCATGGCGGCGCCAAGTACGCGCTGCACGGTGCGCTGACGGGCGCCTCGGAAGCCATCGCCGACATGCCGCGCCGCTGGCGCGAGGCGCTGGCCGGCAATGGCGAGCTGGATCTGTCCGGCGTACGTCTGCTGTCCGAAGCGCATTACCTATGGTCGCCAGGCACACTGGCCGGCAACCTGACCAGTTTCTTCGCCAGTAAAGCCGTGCGTGGCCGGGTCGATCAGGTCAAGGGCGATGAACTGCCGCCGGCCCTGCAAGACAAGCGTTTCAAGGGCAAGGTCTATCGCCTCGCCGAATTGGTAGTGGATGTCCCGAGCCTGATCCAGCGCCTGGCCGAGTTGGCCGGTGACGGTCTGCTCGCCGGGCAGGTCATCGAACCGCTGCTGGAAGCCGGCGTGCTGGTCGGCCTGAAAGTCGACGGCCGTGAGATCCGCGCCCAGCGCATCGTCCTCAGCGCCGGCGCCGGCACGGCCGAACTGCTTGAAGCCCTGGGCCTGAGCCGTCCGGCCATGCAGCGCCGCCCCCTGCACATGATCCTCGCCAAAGGCCCCGGTTTGAAACCGTTGTACGCGCACTGCCTGGGCGGCGGCACCAAGCCGCGCATCACCGTGACCACGCATCCGGCGGCTGATGGCCAGTGGGTCTGGTACATGGGCGGCGACATTGCCGAAAGCGAAGGCGTGGCCCGCGAGCCGGCGGAACAGATCGCCACCGCGCAAAAGGAAATCGCTCAACTGCTGCCGTGGATCGACCTCAGCACAACGCAATGGGCGACCCTGCGCGTCGATCGCGCCGAGCCGCTGCAAACCGGCCTGACCCGCCCGGACAACGCGTTCCTCGCCGAGGAAGGTCGCTTGCTCGTCGGCTGGCCGACCAAACTGGCACTGGCGCCAGACTTCGCCGACCGCGTTATCGCCTCGCTGCAACGCGACGGTATCCAGCCGCAGGCGACTGAACCGCTGCCGCCGCTGCCGAAACCGCCGCTCGGTGTACCCGCGTGGGAGCAACTGCTGCCATGAGCATCGCCACTCTGCACGAACTGCATCGCCCGCTGGGCAGCACCGGCCTGTCGGTGTCGCCGCTGGGTCTGGGCACGGTCAAACTCGGCCGCGATCAAGGGGTGAAATACCCCAACGGCTTTCAGATTCCCGACGATGACGAGGCGCGCATGCTGCTGCGCCAGGCGCGGGATCTGGGCATCAACCTGATCGACACCGCGCCGGCCTATGGTCGCAGCGAAGAACGCCTCGGCCCGCTGCTGCGCGGTCAGCGACAGGATTGGGTGATTGTCAGCAAGGTCGGCGAAGAGTTTGCCGATGGCCTGTCGCGCCACGACTTCAGCGCTGCGCACACGCGAATGTCCGTCGAGCGCAGCCTGCAACGTCTGGAAACGGATTTCATCGATCTGGTCCTCGTGCACTCGGACGGCAACGACATGGCCATCCTTGAGCACGAAGAGGTCTACGCCACCCTCGCGGCGCTGAAGGCCGAGGGCAAGATTCGCGGCTTCGGTTTTTCCGGGAAAACCGTCGAAGGTGGGCTGAAAGCGCTGGAGCAAGGCGACTGCGCGATGGTCACCTACAATCTGAACGAACAAAACGAAGAGGCGGTCATTGACTATGCTGCTGCCCACGGCAAAGCCATTCTGGTGAAAAAAGCCTTGGCCAGCGGTCATGTCTGTCTGAGTCCGGGAGTCGATCCGGTGCGCGCCAGCTTCGAGTTGCTGTTCACTCATCCCGGCGTTGCCAGTGCTATTGTCGGCACAATCAATCCGCTGCACCTCGCCCATAACGTAGCGACCGTTGCCCAGGTCCTGCGTAGTCACTGACGCCGCCCCGCGGCCTTAAGCCAGGAGCCGATATGCCGCGCACGCTCATCCGCAAGAACCCGAGCAACTTCAAGACGCTGCCGCTGTTCGTCGAAGCCACGCCCGAAGGCCTGAGCTACCAGAGCGTCGGCATGCCGCTGAACTTCGCCCAGACCCTGCAACGGCGCAAACCGGTCAGCGTTGCAGACAGCGAACGCTTTGCCCTGGAGCTGGCCAACCTCGGCGTGTCCGTGCGCCTGACCCTGCATTGGCAGAATCGCGATTACTGGGTGCTGGTGCGCCAGCGTCGCCAGGATCGCGGCGACGTGGTACTGAAGCTGATTTCCGGCTACGTGCCGGCCCACGAATTGAATATTCCGCTGCACACAGCAATTCAGGAAATTGCCGAAGAGTGCCTGCTGGAAACCCCGGAAGGCTGGCTCGGTGGGCGTTTCAATGACACCTGGTTGCCGGCGCCCTACTCCGCTGCGCTGCATTACCGCGAAGCGCTGCCGTTTCGCCTGACACCGCTCTCCGGTTCAGCACGGCCGGTGCGCTGCGCCAACCTGCAATTGCTGGAGCGGCCACGGGCCTACGTGCATTTGCCGACGGCGTCATTGCAATTGATCTATGACCTGCGCCTGGACGTACCCAAAGAGGCGAAGTCCTTGAGCCTGTTTCATGTCGACGAGCGTCTGGAAGGTGATCAACTGGTGGCGCGGCTCGATCGCAAACGGCCTGACCTGTATTTGATGCCATTGCACGACGGTCAGCCGCTGCCTGAGTTGTATACCCTGAAAAAGGATCAGCTGTATCCGGCGAGTACGCGCGGTCTGTATCTGGCTGAAAGCTTTGCCCGCCAGGATGGCTGGCTGGTGCGCGATGAGCGGATTCGCTGGAAGGACTGGTTGCGCCAACAGGGCCTGACGCCAGCGGAGAAGGCCACTGGACTGGCCCGCCTGCGCGGCAAGGCCAGGCAGCTGCTGAAGAAAATCGTACCGCGCAAGAAAGTGAATTCCTGAAAAGCAAAAAGATCGCAGCCTGCGCCAGCGCCTGAACAGAATTGTGCAGGCGCTGGCGCAGGCTGCGATCTCTTGAGCTTATTGGCCGCGGATCTTTTCCACGATTGCTGTCGTCGAGCTGTTTTCCACCAGCCCCAGCACTTTCACCGTGCCGCCGTAGGCGGTGACGATATCGGCGCCGACTACCTGATCGATACCGTAATCGCCACCCTTGACCAACACGTCCGGCTTGACCTCGCGCAGCAGGTTTTCCGGTGTGCCTTCAGAGAAACTGATCACCCAGTCCACCGCGCCGAGACCGGCGAGTACCGCCATGCGTCGGTCAACGCTGTTGATCGGCCGGCCCGGGCCTTTCAGGCGGCTGACCGAGGCGTCATCGTTGACCGCGACGATCAGACGATCGCCTTGAGCGCGGGCTTGCTCCAGATAGGTCACGTGGCCGGCATGGAGGATGTCGAAGCAGCCATTGGTGAAAACAATCCGCTCGTTGTGCGCACGGGCATCATCAACCGCCAGCAGTAGTTGCTCAAGACCCAGCACACCTCGCTCCGAACCTTCTTCGCGCTGAATGGCGCGGCGCAGCTCCGGGGCGCTGATCGCTGCTGTACCGAGCTTGCCGACGACGATACCTGCTGCCAGATTGGCCAGCGCCACGGCGTGCGGCAGTTCTTCGCCAGCGGCAATGGCCGCGGCCAGGGTCGAAATCACCGTATCGCCGGCACCGGTCACGTCGAACACTTCGCGGGCGCGGGCCGGCAGGTGCAACGCCGGATGATCCGGGCGCAACAAGGTCATGCCGTGTTCGCCGCGGGTCACCAGCAGTGCGCCAAGGTCGAGGTCCTGCATCAGGACGGCACCCTTGCTCACCAGTTCGTGCTCATCGGCGCAACCACCGACGATGGTTTCGAACTCGCTGAGGTTCGGCGTGATCAGGCTGGCACCGCGGTAGATCGAAAAATCCTTGCCCTTGGGATCGGCCAGCACCGGAATGCCTTTGGCACGGGCGGCCTGGATCAGCGTCTGATGATTCTTCAGCGCACCTTTGCCGTAATCCGACAGCACCAGCACCTTGATGCCTTCCAGCAGTTCGTCGACCTGCGCGGCCAGTGCCAGCGCATCGGTGGCGAACACCTCTTCGAAATCGATACGCAGCAGTTGCTGATGCCGGCTCATGACCCGCAGCTTGACGATGGTCGGCTGGTGCGCGATGCGCTGGAACAAGGCGCGCACGCCGGCGCCCTTGAGACTGTTGCTCAGGCTGTCGGCGGCTTCGTCATCGCCGGTCACGCCCACCAGTGATGCCGGTGCACCCAGCGCGGCAATGTTGAGCGCCACGTTGGCGGCACCGCCCGGGCGATCTTCGATCTGCTCGACCTTGACCACCGGCACCGGTGCCTCAGGGGAAATCCGTGAGGTTCCGCCATGCCAGTAACGGTCGAGCATGACATCGCCGACCACCAAGACAGGGGCTTGATCGAATCGCGGCATCGACAATTTCATGGAGCAACCCACATACAAAATGAACAGGGGCGCGATATTAACAGGATCGCGCGCACCGGGAATACACGAGGGTGAGGCTGGCCCACCCTCATCTGCAGATCAGGCAATGTCTTCGGCCGGAGCATCCAGCCCCATCGCATGCAGCCGTGCGTAATAGCCATTGTGAGCAAGCAATTGGGCATGAGTGCCGCGTTCGACGATCTCGCCCTGATCCATGACGAGGATCAGATCGGCCTTCTCGATGGTCGACAAACGGTGGGCAATCACCAGCGTGGTGCGGCCTTTCATGACATGGTCGAGTGCTGCCTGAATGTGCCGCTCGGACTCGGTATCAAGGGCCGAAGTCGCCTCGTCGAGGATCAGCAGCGGGGCGTTTTTCAGCAAGGCCCGGGCAATCGCCAGACGCTGACGCTGTCCGCCAGACAACAGCACACCGTTCTCGCCGACCTGGGTATCCAGGCCCTGAGGCATTTGCGCGATGAAGTCCATGGCAAATGCATCCCTGGCGGCTTTCTCGATATCTTCGCGAGGCGCGCCTGCCAGATCGCCGTAAGCGATGTTGTTGGCGATGGTGTCGTTGAACAGCGTCACGTGCTGGGTCACTTGCGCTACATGGCGGCGCAGATTGCGCAGGCGATAATCTTCGATCTCGACATCATCGAGCAGAATTTCGCCGGTCTCGTGGTGATAGAAGCGCGGAATGAGACTGGCCAGCGTCGATTTGCCGCTGCCGGAACGCCCGACCAGTGCGATCATCTGACCTGGCGACGCGGTGAAGCTGATGTTTTTCAGCACTTCCCGTTCGGTGCCCGGGTAAGTGAAGCTGAGGTTGTTCACCGCCAGGTGGCCACTGACCCGATCACGCTCGATCGTGCCGGTATCGATTTCCGGTTCAACGTCGAGTTGCTCGAAAATGCTTTCAGCACCGGCCACGCCTTTCTGAATGGTCGAGCTGACTTCGGACAATTGCCGGATCGGCTTCGGCAGCAAACCTGCTGCCGTGATGTACGCGACCAGATCACCGGCCGTTGCATCACCGCGCAGGAACAACACCAGGAACATCAGAACGGCCATGGCGGTGTAGATCACCAGCTGCAGCATCGGCGTATACACGGCGCCAGTCTTGGTCATGCGCAACTGTTTGTCGGTGTTGCTCTGGCTGGCCGCCGCAAAGCGCTGCTGCTCATAAGCCTCGCCACCGAAACTGCGCACGACGCGATAGCCTTGAATGGTTTCGGAAGCGACGTGAGTGACATCGCCCATTGCCACTTGAATCTTCTTGCTCTGCTTGCGGAATTTCTTGCTGGTGTTGCCGACCATGAACGCGATCACGGGCAGGATCGCCAGCATCACCAAGGTCAGCTTCCAGTTCATCCAGAGCAGATAGGCGAACAGGAAAACCACGGTCAGGCCTTCGCGGATCACCACTTTGATGGCATCGGTGGCGGCGCCGGTGACCATGGTCACGTTGAAGGTGATGCGCGAGATCAGATGACCCGAGTTGTGGGTATCGAAATAGCGGTTGGGCAGTACCAGCAGTTTGTTGAACAATTCGATACGCAGGTCATGCACCAGCCCCAACGAAACCCTCGCCAGGTAATAGTTGCCGAGAAACGAGCCAAGGCCCTGCCACGCTGCGATCAAAATGATCAGCAACGGCACAGCCATCAACAGCTGCACGTCTCGCAGATAAGGCACATTGGGGAAGAGCACCGCTTCGGGATTGCTCAGGCCATCGACAAAATACTTGAGAATCCCGGCCAGCATCGGTTGCGTGGAAGCAAAGATCACGAAGCCCACGATACTCAGCAGGAAAAGACCGATATAGGGTTTTACGTACCCCAACAGCCGAAAGTAGATTTTCAGGCTGGATTCCTGTTCCGCTTTGGGCGGTGCGTCAGTCATCGTAGAGCTCACTGGTTAAGAAGAACGCGAAATTTTATCACAAGCGCCGCCATTGGCCCGCGCCCATACCAAAACGCTGGCAAGCCCCAACGGCAGCCAGCTGATGAACCACTCGGCGCGCGGGGTGCCGGTGAGGCTGGCAGCGTCGAACTGCATCGCCAGTGTCGAGAACAGCCAGATACCGATAACACCGCGGGCATACAGCGTTTCCCGAACTTTCCACGCCTGAAAAACCACGCCGAACCAGACGGCAGACCATAACAGCAGTCCCGGCAGACCCAGCACGATCGCGACATGGGTGAACAGGTTGTGGGCGTGATCGAAGGTCATTCCAGACCAGAGCACCCGATAGTCCCCACCCAGACCCAGCCCGCCCCAGGGGTGCTTGGCAATCATATCCAGAGAAGCCATCAGAATCTGCGGACGATACGAGACCCCGCGCGCCAGCACCAACGGCTCGAACAGCCACAGCGCCGCAATCGCCACCACCAGTGCCACGGCTGCGACGATTCGGCTGTGCCGGTCACGGCACCAGATCGGCATGGCCAGGATGGTCAGAAACAGCGCCAACGCCGCACCGCGGCTCTGACTCATCAGGACAAAAACAACCAGCACCGTCAACGCCAGCGCCCAGATCCCTTGCCGCATCAAATCACGCGGCGCCCACAGGGCCAGCCACACGGCCGCGAGGCCGATGACATAGCCGCCGAGGATCGGATGCGCCAGTTCACCCAGACCTTCCACCCGCGCAGACCAGGCGTTGCCGTCAATGACGTAGAACCTGACAATCGCCACCAGCGCCGTCACCGCCAATCCCAGCCCGCCCCACTGCATCAGGCGAATCAACCGCTCGGGGCGTCCGCTGGCAAACACCGGAAAAAACAGCAGGAACACCACGATGTACAACAGACGCTTGGCCTCACGACCCGTTTCCGGTGCGTTTGTCCATGCCAGACTGATCAGCGACCAGACCAGCAATCCGAGCAACGGCAGGTAGATCCAGCGTTGCTCGTAAAGCACTTCCCTGACGCGGTGCCGCGCAGACCAGCCCAGCACTAGCGCCGGCAACCAGACGAGAGCGACCAGCCCCTGCTGGTAAACCTTGTTGGTGGGCGCTAAGGCAATGGCCAGTAAAAACCACAAGAGCCCCGTCGCCATCCATAGTTGCGCCCAGCGTGTTTCCTGCATCAATCTGCTCCTGACAAGGGTTCGCCCATGCGACGCGGCATGGTTAAAATCGAAACTTTTCGGCATCATTGCCCGCTACTACACCCCGCACTTTCGACAAGGCTTCCTACGATGCGATGCTCCCGGCTCTCCCAAGCCGCTCTAGACCAAATGATCGACGCTGCCAAAGTGCTGGAAGCGGACAGCTACGGGCCGAAAGTCTACCTGCTGCAAGATGGAAAAATTCTCAAACTGTTCCGTCGCAAGCGGTTTTTTTCATCCGCTCTGCTGCGCCCCTATTCGAAGCGGTTCATCGACAATGCCGTCGAGCTGCAAAAACTCGGCGTACCGACCTTGCAGATCCTCAAGTTCTTTCGCCTTGAAAAGCCAGGCATGACCGCCGTGCTGTATGAGCCTCTGCCAGGGCAGACGCTGCGTCAGATCGCCAGCAAACAAGGGTTCGAGTGGAAGCAGGCTTTGCCGGACCTCGCCGCCCTGATACGCAGCCTGCATCGTTCGGGCATCTATTTCCGCTCCCTGCATCTTGGCAACATCGTGGTCACGCCAGACAACCGCATGGGCCTGATCGATGTCGCCGACATGCGCTTCACCCGCGGACCGTTGCCTAAGCGCTTGATCAAACGCAACCTGCAACATTTCGCCCGCTATATTGCGCGCGAAAAGCTGAACGACAGCTTTCCGATGCAGGCACTTGAGCGCGCGGTCTTGTCGTCATGAAAACAATGCGCGGGCAGCCTGGCTGAAGCTCGACCAAGCCCCGTCCGGAGCGAGCATCCGGTACTGCTCGGCATTGATCGCTTGAGATGAGGCATTGAAGGCGCGGTCGATGGCCTCGGCCCAGGCTTTCGTGTCATTGACCGGCGCATACCAGCCGGCGCTGCCCAGCTGTTCGCTGAACACCTCCAGATCGCTGCACAGCACCGGTACGCCGGCCATCACCGCTTCCTGCATGACCAGACCCAGGCCCTCTTCCAGCGAAGGGATGGCCACCCAGTCGAACGCACGATAAAGCTGCGCTGCTTCGTTCAGATGGCCGGTCAGCAAGACCTTCTCCTGTAAGCCAAGCGCGTCGATGCGCTGCTCCAGCGCCGCGCGTTTGGAGCCTTCGCCAACAATGACCAGGCGCAAGTCCGGGCGGGTGTCGAGTGCTGCGGCAAAGGCATCCAGCAGATAGCCGAAACCCTTCTCGGAGACCAGCCGCCCTACCGCGCCCAATACTGGCGTATCGCCTTGCGGCAAACCCAGCCGTGTCCGGGCTTGCTCGCGGGTGAACAGGTCAGCGCGAAACGCCTCAGGATCGAACGCACTTCGCAGCGCGGTGACAGGCATCTGCAGATCGCGGGCCAGTGAATCGGCAAGGGTGCTGGAAACGGCAACCAATGTCAGCCGGGACGCAGGGATTGCCTGGAATAGAGCCTGGTCGCCGGCATTCAAACGCGCCGAACCGTGGAAGATCACTACCGCGCGGATATGCGGCAGTTTCTTGAGGACCGGTAACAACGTGCGTGCGACACCCATGCCGTCCAGCAGCAGCAATCGAGCGTCACTGTCCACGAGCGCCTGGCGAAACCTCGCCCGCATCACGGGTTTGGCCAAACGCCAGAAATGCCGGCCCTTCAGGCGGGCTGACGATAACCGCCACTCCCGGACCTCACCGACATCCACGCCGCACTCGGCTCCCTGCCCCTGGAGGAGCCAGGTTTTGACCACCGCCGACGGCGCAGCCTGAGAGAGTATCTGCTGATGCACTTTATGGATTGATGCGAACGGAGCGCCACCGGCCCACATGATATTGAGAATATTCATAGGGCAGAAAGCCGTTGCACGGATTTGCGGGGACAAGCTGCGCGGTACTCGAACTCAGTTGATGAACCAGCCAATGCAGACTCCCAGCAACAGAAACAAGGCAAATTTGATCTGTTCGCGGCGATTGCGGCGCGCTTTGCGTTCGCGCTCGACATCCGTTTGCACATGCAGACCGAAACCGGTGTGCATGACCGCGTCTGCCTCGAGTATCAAGGCCTCCCTGTTCAGTTGCGAGTAGCGCTGTGACAAGGCCTTCTCGCCACCATGGCCGGCGAAAGGCGCGCACAACCGATAATCCTCGAGTCGGCGCAACCCCGGGTTCAGCGAGAACCCCTGCCACTCCGGCTTGTCGGAAATCAGCGGATAACACGCAACGCCATCGACAATCTCGCGCGCGCCCAAATGGATGTAAGGACTGTGAACCCGCAGATCGTGATTATAGCTGCGCAACCAGATCTGCAGAATTTCCGGCCGGGCCTGCAGAACGGTCATCGAGTCTTCGACGAACCCTGGACGGTAGAACTCCCAGTCGTCTTCGCAATGAAAGATATAGGGTGTGCTGACCTGCCCGTAGGCCAGGTCGATCGATGCCAACTGGCCCAGCTTCGGACGATTGACGAAGATCGTGCAATGTTCTTTCCAATGGGCAGGCAAAATCCCGGCAACGCCTTCGTCGCCGGCATCTTCGGTGATGAACACTTCACGAATGGGTGCCGTGTTGTACCGGTCGAAGCTATCGAGAGTGGCCTTGAGCAGATCGAGTCGACCGCAGCTGGTAACCACCAATGTAATCTGGCTTTCTTTGGAAAATTGCACCGATATCTCGTTAATCAGAAGTCGCCAGCAATATCACTGGCTATATGACACTTGTCAAATGCCCACTTTCAGGCGGATTTTTTCCAGCAGACTCAGCGGCGCCCGATCACGCAACGGCGGCTCAAGTTCTTCAACGATGCGCTGACCGATCCGCGCGAAGCTGAACTGCTCCACCGCCAGTTCGCGACCGTTGTCAGCGATGCGTTGCGCCAGTTGCGGATCCTCGCGCAGCGTGGCCAGCTTTTCCTGCAACTGCGCGATCGTCTGATAGAACACCACGTTGTGCAGGTCCTGCAAACCCAGCGCCGCAGCTTCGGCGGCGCCTTGATCATAGGCCAGCAGGACGCAGCCGCAAGCCATGGCTTCGAAGTTCTTGATCATGAACTCGCCCATGCCCACGTCCGCGCTGACAAAAAAGCGGATACGGTTGAGCGTTTCCAGGTATTCAGCCCCGGACTTGGTTCGCGTCACCAGCAGCGGCTCGACCTGGCCCAATTCATCCAGCAGTGCCTTGCGACCGCTGTAGGCCACACTGTTGGTACTGCCGACGAAGGCAAGTTCGATATCCCGCTCGCGCCTCTGGTCCTGCAATTGCGTCTGATCGTAGCCCTTGGGCACGAACACGGCGTCGAAGCCCTCCGAGCGCAGGCGCTCGGCCACCACGAAACCGGAACTGATCACGCGTGCCCACGGCAAACGCCGATAGTGCGCACTGAACTTGCCGGTGTACTTGCAGGGGATGTAATTCTGATAGGCGTCGTGCTCCAGAATCACCAGATTGGGGATGGTGCGAATAAATCCGACCTGCCGGATCTCCTGCTTGAAGCGCAGGAAAAACACGATGCGGTCATAGCGGGAAACGTCTACTTCGCGGCGAAAGTATCGACGCAGATTGCGCTGCTCGTCACCGCTCAACCAGCGCAGATCGCACTCACAATGGGCGGCGACACCCTCGTACAACCGATCGAGAATGGCCCGTTGATCTTTCTGCACCAGAAATAGAACTTTCATTGTCTTCCTTGCCGCAACAGCAACCCGAGCAAACCTGAACATGCCCGCCCGCAAGAAAGTCTTGCGCGGGCGCCTGTGTCGTTACAAACGCCAGAACAGTTCATGTCGCCGAACCGCCTTGCGGAAAAATTCGTTTTCGCCATAAGGCGAACCGGAGCGTCCAGCCAGCAATCGCTGCAAGCTGCGACGCAAGCGACGCTTGAACGGCGCAGGCGGCTGCAAGTCATGCATCATGCCCAGGGCCATGGCTTTGTCACGCTGCTGCTCTGCGGACAACGCCAGACATACAGGCTGCACCGGCACGCCAGCATCAAAGGCTGGCGGCAGAGCCACGCCATCCCCACTATTACCCATCGGCCACCGGTCGTTATCGTGCAGGTGGTTGGCATAACCGAGCAGTGTCGGCTGCCAGTCCAGACCTTTCAACACTTCAAGCACAGCCTGCTGCGCGCAGATGTGGTCAGGATGCGGGTCGAGCGCCGGATGCGGCAGCACGATGACGTCCGGACGAGCGCGCAGCATCGTTTCGCGCAGATCGGCCAGCAGATTGTTCCAGGTCGGCGCGCCATCGGCGTCCCCCGGGAGCACAAATGGATTGAATTGACGGAACAGGCGGGTATCGCTCAAGTCCGCTTCGCGCGAGCCCACAGGTAGATCCGGGCTGTCACGCATCGCGGCCAGTTGCAGGCAGAAATACCCGAACTGCACGCAGCGTTCCTGGGGGACACCGGCCCATTGCGGCACGGTGAGGCTGTCCCAGGCGCGCAAACGTCCCTTCAGCCGCGCGGCTTCGACCTTGCTCATGCCCATCTGCTGATAGTGTTCGGCCTCGATTTCACCAGCAGTCAGGGTAACGATCCAGGCTTCATCGGCCTGACTGTACAAGCCGAACGCCGCCAGCTCCGCATCATCCGCGTGAGGGGCAATGACCATGACCCGCTGGCGACGATAATCAGCGTGTTCCAGCGCCCACAGCACAGGCTCGCCCGACACTCGACAGAAACGGCCGCGCAGACGCAATACTCCTTCGGACAATGCTTGCGCCTGACCGCTGAGGTTGAGGTAGCGCAGGCCGCCGACACCGCGCTCAAAGGTTTGCACGTCAGGATTGGCGCCGCCCGACAACGCGATACAAGGATCGAGAAAGCGCCCCAGCCATGTGCTTCTGACCTGCACCGCCAGGATCAGCGTAGCGTCATCGGCCAGCATCACACCTTCATCCAGACGCAACTGCTCGCCGTGCAGATGAACCTTCGGCTGCGGCGTATAGGGCGGGAAGCTGTATTGGTAATCGTCGCCGGGCGCGTAGAACAGATGATCGGCAAACCACGCTTCATGGGCGATCCAGCCGCCAATCAGCAACACCGGCGCCAGCCACCAGACGACCAGCACGCTCAGCGCGATGATGGCGGCCAGCGCGACCAACATAGCCACGCCCTTGTTGCGTCGATGGCGCTTGAGCAATTGCTGTTTGCGGCTCATGGTCTGGCTCATACGGTGAACACCGGCACAGGGTTGCACCAGCGGTCCTTGTACTCACGGTCAGCGCGCCCGAATGAAAAACGCAGCGGCTTGCCGAGTGCCCGTGCGTCTTCCCAAGCGCTTTGCGTATTGAGAAAGCTCAGCACGCTGCCGGGGCTGAACTCGCGGGTTTCGGGATCCACGCCGCCATTCACGTATTCGACACTGATCCATTCTGCCGCCTCAACGCGGTAGACCAATTGAATCGCAATCGGCGCATCGTTGAGGAAAATGACCGAGCCGATCAGCAACTCGCGCAGCAACTCGATGACCTCGGCCATGCGCGCCGCGCCGGTCGCCGGAAAGCCCCAGCGGCGCTGAAACAGATCGCAGTACATCGCGGCCAGCTCAACGCTGGAAAACTCGCTGACCGCTCGCACCACACCGCCCGCTTCTTCCAGCAGACGCAACTCTCGACGCTGGTTGTAGCGAAACTTTTTCGACAACTCTTCCGGCGTGCGGGCCATGGCCAGTTGCTCAGCCTGCAACTTCAGGCCACTGAAACGGCCTTCGTTGAGTGCCGACAGATAGCGCGCCCGATGACGCAGCGGTGCCTGAGCATCGACGGCGGCAGGCAGAATCAGCTCGGCATTGCCCAGGTCGAACAGGCCTTTCTTGCCGTTGCGTTTGAGCACGTCCTTGGACAGAGCCAGGTCGCGCCCCCAGGTAGCGATGGCGGCTTTAACCTCGCCCTGCGGCTGCCAGGCCAGATAACGCACCGGGATCCCGGCCAGGTTCGCCAGGCGCTCGATGACCAGCGGATGTGTCGCGACACTGCCGCCATAACGCTGCCAGGCAGTGGCGTAGGTCGAGGCGTCAACGGGCGACCAGCCACGTTCGCGCCAGCCTTGAAATCGGTTGAGCATCAGCCCCTCGTTGCCAGATCGGTAACTGGCGGCAGGCGCCAGAAGGTCTCGCGCACTGCACAGTCGGAGAAATGCTCATGCAGTCGCTCGAGCATCATCTGTGCACATTGACGACGCTGCGGCTCATCCATCGCGGCCAGGTGTTGCAGCCCTTGAGCCAGATGTTCGGCATCGCCGAGTGGAAACAGAATGCCCACCCCCTCGACCACCTCCTTCGCCCCGCCGCACGCGGTGGCCAGCAGCGGCACGCCGGCAGCCATGGCCTCCAGCAGCACCATGCCGAACGGCTCGTGATCGGAGCTCAGGGCAAATACATCGAAGGCGCGAAAGTAGTTGCGCGCATCAGGCACCTGACCGAGAAACAGCACTCGATCGGCAATCCCCAGCTCGCGCGCCAGCGCCTTGAGATCCTGCTCCAGACGACCGCTGCCGAGAATGGCCAGCTGACTGTTGTCCGGCAGGCCTGGCAGCGCCTGGGCAAACCCGCGCAGCAACGTGGCCTGATCCTTGTCCGGGTGCAGGCGGCCGACGTTGCCGACGATCCAGGCATGCGGCGACAGCCCGAGGATCTGCCGCGCTTCTTCGGAAGGTACCTGACGGGCTTGCAGTGCAGGCACATCGATGCGGTTGTACAACGTCTGGATTCGGCTTGCCGGCCATTTCGGCAGGCAGCGCCGCATGTCGTCGCGCACCGCATCCGACACTCCGAGCAGGCTCAGGCGCTTGCGGAAAATATGTGCGAAGAGCTTGCGCGTGCCACGCTGGTAATCGCCGAATGCGTGGTGCACACCAATCACTGGCAGCGAGGTGCCGAGCAAGGCGATATAGATCGGCTTGAAGCGATGGGCGATGCAAAGACTGAAATTGCGTGAGGCGACGATCTTGCGCAGATCGCCGATAGCCCCCAGTTTCAGGCCCCGAATGGCCTTGGAACTGTACTCCATGAACAACACTTCATCGGAAGCGCACGCTGCGGCCACCTCGCTATCGGCGGCCCCGGTCAGAAACACCGTGGTCACCCGATAGCCGGTGCCGGCGAACAGGCTGGCGTACTGCCGTGCGCAGTCCAGGAACGGCCCGTCATAGCCGTGACAGAACTGCAACACATGGCGTTCAGCCGAGCGAGTCATAAGCGTTCGCGCCCTCTTTGACCACCAGAATGTCTTCCATGATCAGATATTGCAGGTCAGAGCCGAAAAACATGTTCAGCGCATCGGTCGGCGAGCAGATCATCGGCTCGCCACGACGGTTGAGCGAAGTGTTCAGCGACACGCCGTTACCGGTGAGGTTTTCCAGCGCCTTCATCATGTCGTAGTAGCGCGGGTTGTATTCGCGCTTGAGCACTTGGGCCCGGGAAGTACCGTCTTCATGGACAACTTCCGGCACGCGGGTTTTCCATTCTTCGGCGACTTCGAAGGTGAAGGTCATGAACGGCGCTGGGTGGTCGATCTTGATCATCTGCGGCGCGACGGTGTCGAGCATCGACGGGCAGAAAGGCCTCCAGCGCTCGCGGAACTTGATCTGGTGGTTGATGCGGTCGGCGACACCGGCCACGCTCGGGCACCCGATGATCGAACGACCACCCAATGCGCGCGGACCGAACTCCATGCGGCCTTGGAACCAGGCGACCGGGTTGCCATCGACCATGATCTGGGCGATCTGCTCCGGCATGTTGTCGAGCTTGCGCCAGGTCGGCTTGTTCTCGTGGCGGGCACACGCAGCAATGACGTCTTCGTTGCTGTAGGACGGGCCGAGGTAGACGTGCTCCATCTTCTCGACCGGTACGCCACGGGCGTGCGACACGTAAGCGGCAGCGCCGACTGCGGTGCCGGCATCGCCGGACGCAGGCTGTACGAACAGCTCTTTGATGTCGTCGCGAGCGATGATTTTCTGGTTCAGCTTGACGTTCAACGCACAGCCACCAGCGAAAGCCAGTTTGCCGGTTTCCTTGAGCACGTCGCCCAGGTAGTGGTCGATCATCTGCAACGCCAGCTTCTCGAACAGCGCTTGCATGCTCGCGGCGTAGTGGATGTAAGGCTCATCAGCGATGTCGCCTTCGCGCTTCGGACCCAGCCACTCGATCAGCTTCGGCGAGAAGTAGAAACCCTTGCCCTTCTCTTTATAGCGACGCAGGCCGATCACGTTGGCGTAGTCGGTGTTGATCACCAGTTCGCCATTCTCGAACGAGGCCAGACGCGAGAAATCGTACTTGCTGGCATCGCCATACGGCGCCATGCCCATGACCTTGAACTCGCCGTCGAGCATCTCGAAACCGAGGAATTCAGTGATCGCACCGTACAGACCACCGAGGGAATCCGGGTCGAAGAATTCCTTGATCTTGTGGATCTTGCCGTTTTCGCCGTAACCGAAGAAGGTCGTGGCGTATTCACCCTTGCCGTCGATGCCGAGAATCGCGGTTTTCTCTTTGAAACCCGAGCAGTGATAGGCGCTGGAGGCGTGAGCCAAGTGATGCTCGACCGGTTCGATCTTGATTTTCTTCGGATCAAAGCCCAGTTGCTCGAGGCACCAGACGATCTTGTTGCGATAGCGCTTGTAGCGGCGGTTGCCCATCAGGATCGCATCGAGAGCGCGATCCGGGGCGTACCAGTAGCGCTTGGCGTAGTGCCAGCGGGCCTTGCCGAACAGGCTGATCGGAGCGAATGGAATAGCCACCACGTCAACGTCGGAAGGTTTGATGCCGGCTTGCTCGAGGCAGAATTTCGCCGATTCGTAGGGCATGCGGTTCTTTGCATGTTTATCGCGTACGAAGCGCTCTTCCTCAGCCGCCGCGACCAGCTTGCCGTCGATGTACAAGGCTGCGGAAGGATCATGGCTAAGGGCGCCGGACAGGCCAAGAATCGTCAATGCCACAGGGGTCTAGCCTCTTTAGTCTGCATGCAGGCGCGATGCGCCTTGAAAATTGATGTGCCCTCGCACAGGGCGAGCGGCAGCTAAAGGGCGGGATTATAGCGTAAACATGACGGGAATTACCTTGTGCGAATTGCCACCTGCACGATTGGTCCGAATCAACAGGTTCAACGACTCAATAGCCGTCTCTGCGCCAGTAAATACTCAGATTTGAATCGGTAATCTGCCGATATACCGTGTAAGGCAGCGAAAGCGTATCGAACACGGCGGACAGCGGAAGATCGAACAAAACAAACGGCGCCAGCATTCCCGTAGGATCAGGCGGCGCATTCAGCGTGCAAAAATCGAAGGCCAGGCCACTGTAGATGCGCGGAATCGATTGGCAGTAGGTCTTCTTTTTGCGCAGGTCACGGGCAGCATCGGCGTCGCCCTGTAAAACGGTCGAGACACTGCCACAGCCTGAGAGCACCACAGATATTACGCCCAGCATCAGAATTTTTTTCATGCTCAAGATTCGCCCTCCGAGATCGTCAGGCAAATTAGCATCGAGCCCGAGCAGGGCACAGTTCATGGCTTCTGGAGAAGTTGTAGGACAGATCGCTGTATTTTGTCCGCTACTGCCCACAGACTCCGTTTCGCAGTGGACCGGGTCCTTTGCAAGAACCAGTCTGCTCGTGAGAAGGAATCACCCCGCGCTGGAGACTCCTTTCGGCAGCCGCTCATCAATGACCCGATACAACGCGCTACTTTCAGGCCAGTTGCGCATGAACCGCGCGCGATCGCGGGCGTAGGCCGGGGCGAAACTGCCAACCGAGGCGTGCTGACACATCGAGTCGAGGTCGATCAGCGCCCAGCGATCCGTCTGCCAGAACAGGTTGTGGCCTTTGAAGTCGCCATGACTGATGCGCTCGGCGATCAATCGGGCAAACAGTTGATCAAGCGCCAGCAACTCGGCTTCCGGCGCCTGGCCATTTTCCACGTACGGCGCAAAGCGCTCGATAATGTCCGGCCCGGGCAGGTATTCGGTGACCAGATAGGCACTGCGGCGCAGCCACAAGAAGCGCTTCTCCAGTACCGCCAGCGGTTTCGGCGTGGCAATACCAAGGAACGCCAGGCGATTGCCCTCACGCCAGGAATGCCAGGCCCGACTCGGGCGCCAGAAGCGTTTGAGCCAATGGGCGAAATTCTTGATGTTGTAGCGCTTGATAACCAGAGCCCGCCCGGCTATCTCGACTTTGCCGACGCTGGCCGCGCCGCCGGTCTTGTACAGGTGCCCCTGATCAAGCAAGGCGTCAGCCTGCTCAAGCACCGGCAGCATGGCCGCTTCTTCTTCACGGCGAACGGCGCGCAAGGCGAATGCACCGCGCTGCACGGCGAACAACGTGCAGTCGCGACCAACCTTGATCAGGTAATCCCTGAGTCGCCAGTTGCGCACCTTGTCGATCTGTTTTTGCAACGCCTCCAGCGGCAACGCATGTTCGCTGTTGCTCAACAGGTAATAGACCAGCAACTCTTCGGTGAACGGCTCGAGTGACTTCGGTAGCTGGGCGAAAAACACCCCGAGGTTTTCCAGCACTTTTTGTCGGGACAGTGGCTGCCCCGCCGCTTCCGCACGAACGCCGGCGCCATCGATCAGGTACAACTGACCGCCGTGACGCAGCAGATTGTCCAGGTGCAGATCTTCCTGCCAGAGTCCTTTGCCATGCATCCGACCGATAGCATCCAGTGCTTCGGCCAGAACGGCGGTCTGCTCATCGGCCAGTGTCGGCAGAGACTCGACCTCGGCCCAGGCATCACCGAGGCTCTCGGAACCCTCGAGAAATTCGAACAGCAGCCAGCCACCCTCGCCGTCCTTCAGCCCATCGGCCAATAACAGCGGCGTGGTCATGCCCTGCGCAGCGAGCAAGCGCACGCCTTGCAGCTCACGCTGAAAATGCCGCGCAGCTTTGCTGCCGACCAATAACTTGGCCAGCACCGGCCGACCGCGCCAGACACCTGCGCCAACGTAACGCTGCCCGGGCAACACCCGCAGCAAGCTCAGCAACTGTAAATCCGCCGCACCGGCGGCGTCCGCCAGGGTAACGGTCAATGGCAGTGTGGGTGCGCGCCCGGAGCGGGCCAGCTCGGACAATTGCATCAGCGGGTCTCCTTGTGGCTGCGCCGCGCTGTCAGTCGGGTCAGCCAGCTGTCGAGCAACGAGCTGTCAGTCGGCTGGTCGAGATAAGCCGCAAGCAATTGGCGCAAGTCGGCCTCGCTCCACTGCGGCGCTCGGCGTTGCAACGGCTCCAGATCCTTGACCCGATCACGCATGCCGAACAGCAACGGCCGGGTTTTCTCCAGATCGATCAGTTGCGCCTCATAGCCGTCGCCGGTGGCGCGCAGAAAAATATGTTTGGGATAGAAACAGCCATGCACCTGACGCGCGCCGTGCAGCCGCCGCGCCAACAGCCCGCAAGCGGTGAGAACGGCCGAATGCTGCGCGGCACTGAGCTGCGTCCAGCGCGCCAGCAACGAATCCAGGTCGCTCCAGCCATCCAGGGCGCGGGTGAGCAGAATGGCGCGCACTTCCCCGGCGACCTTGCGCTCACCGAAAAAGGCTGCCTGCAATGCCGGTATGCCCAACTTGCGGTAACGGCTGATGTTGCGAAATTCGCGGGCAAAGCTTGGCTCGCCAAACGGCGCCTGCAAGGTCCGCGTCAGGTAATTGCTCTGTCGCTTGAGGTAATAGCCCTGGCCGTCAAGATCCAGGCGGAACACGCTGCTCCAGCCGCCACCGGCAGTGTTGGGCTCATCCACAGCTTCAAGCTGTTTTGCCCACAGTGCGTCGAAATTGCCGAGACCGTGGCGCTCCAGCAGTGCGCGGTCCTGTTCGGCAAGAAAATCAGTCATTCGCGCCCCTCAAAAAATCTCACCACGTGGCGAATCCGTTTCTTGTCGGCGACATCGAGCCGATCACACTGGCGATACTGCTTGTAGAAGCGCAGGCGTTGGGTGTTGGACAGGTGATATTTGGCCAGTTTGTCGAGACAGGCGAGGTCCTTGGTGATCCGGTACTTGAGCCAGAAGCCGCGCCAGAATTCGCCGTTGGGGCAGTCGATGAGGAAGATGCGCGCCTGATCGTCGATCAGCAGGTTGCGCCATTTCAAATCGTTATGCGTAAACCGATGGTCGTGCATGGTCCGGGTGTAACCGGCCAATTGCTGGCTGACACCGTCGACCCAGGCGCGATCCTTGAGCCGGGGATCCTTGCGCTCGGCCAGCGCCGAGAGGTCTTCGGTATTGGGCAGCTCACGGGTGATCATCGCACCCCGATCGTAGGCCGCGCCGCGCCGCTCCAGGCCCCAGGCCACCACCTCGGCAGTGGGGATGCCCCACTTGGCGAAGCGCTTGAGGTTCTGCCATTCCATTTTTACCCGCGGCTTGCCGAGGTAACGGCGCAGGCCCTTACCGGCGCCGACGTAGCGTTTGACGTAGTAATTGACCCCTTCGCGCTGCACCCGAACGACTTCCGACAGCGGATCGCGGGTCAGGCGTTCGCCCTGCAAGGCAAACACAGCTTCGAGGCTGCCGAAATCTTCGGCGAGGTCGCTGTACTGCGGCTCCAGTGTCCAGCCCGCCATCAGAGCGCATCCCCGTAACGCTGTTTGCGCGCGTAGAGCTTGTCGGCCTTGCCTTGCAGCCAGCTCAGCAGTGGCGCCTCTTCTGCCAGAATCTGCCGCAGCGGTTGCTGGAAGTAGCCCTTGAGGAAACGCAGTTTGTCGCGGCGGGTCAGGCCGATGTCCAGCGCGGAGAAGTACAGCGCCGCCAGATCCTTGTTGCGCCAGCGCTGAGTGATCTTTGCGCGGGTCTGGGCTCGGTGCAGATCGATCACCGAGAGTTTGAAATCCTGCGGCGTGACCGGTTTGTCGGTGTGCAACAGGAAATGGCAGATGTAGCAGTCGCGGTGATTGACCCCGGCGCGGTGCATCATCCCGGTCATCCGCGCGACTTCGGCAATCAATGCGCGCTTGAGTGTTGGCTCCGGCGGCTGCTTGACCCAGTCAATGCTGAAGTCTTCGAGGCTGATGGTCGGCGCCAGCTCTTTGGTGACGATGAACGAATGCTGATCCGCCGGGTTGCGGCCCTTCTCGCCGTAGGCGACGGCGGTCATGGTCGGCACGCCGACTTCCTGAAGGCGCTGGATGGCCTTCCACTCTTGCCCGGCGCCGAGCACCGGCAGCTTGGCAGTCAGCAGATTCTTGAAGATTTCGCCCCAACCGATGCCACGGTGGATCTTGACGAAAAAACCATGGCCGTCGACTTCCGTGCGCAATGTCCGGCGCGCTTCCAGCTCGCGGTACACCTCACCCTGCAAGCCTTCGACTTCGGCGAACGGGTCGCGTCCGGCCCAAAGGCTTTTGAACGGTTCAGCCAGCATCAACTTCATTAAGCGTGCTCCGCCAGAATCACATCCGCCGCGTGCTGCGGCATGCTGTAGAGGTCGGCCGTCTCTGCGAAGGCCAGACCGTTACGGCTCCAGGCCGCCCGTGCAGCGTCGTTGCTCAACATCTCGGTCAGGTATTGCGTCAGCTGCGCCTGCTCGAACGGCTCGTCGAGCACTCGCCCGGCATCGGCTTCGGCGATGTAATGGGCGTAACCGCAGACCGCACTGACCAGCACCGGCAAACCGGCCACCAGCGCTTCAAGCAGCACGGTGCCGGTGTTTTCGTTGTAGGCCGGGTGGATCAACAGATCGGCACCGAGCAGGAAGCGCGGGATATCGCTGCGCCCTTTGAGGAAGGTCACATTGTCGCCCAGGCCCAGCGTCGCACTCTGCATCTGGAATAATTTGGGGTCATCCTGGCCGATTACAAACAGCCGGGTGCGTTTGCGCAATTCGGCCGGCAGGGCGGCCAGCGCCTTGAGGCTGCGATCGACACCCTTGGTCTTGAAGCCGGAGCCGATCTGCACCAGCAGCAACTCGTCGTCCTTGAGATCGAATTCAGCGCGGAAACCGGTGCGAATCTCGTCGGCATTCGCTGGCCGCCGACGATCCTGCGCAATGCCCGGCGGCAGCAAGTGGAAGCGCTCGAGCGGCGTGTCGTAATACTTGATGAACAGCGGCTGCTGCACTTCGGAAATCATCAGCACTTCGGTCTTCGCGTCCTTGGCGAACACCGCGCGCTCGTACTCGGCGAAGTGGCGATAGCGACCCCAGCGGCGATACAGCGAGTTGCGCAGGTTCTGTGCCTTATCTTCGAAGCAGCCGTCGGCGGCGTAGTAGACGTCCAGGCCCGGCATTTTGTTGAAGCCGATCAGGCGATCGACCGGACGCTTGGCCAGATCCGCGGCCATCCACGCGCTGAGCTTTTCGTTGCGACGGTGATTGAAGAACGCTTTGACCGGCGCCACCAGCACTTCGAAACCCGGCGGCACGTCGCCTTCCCAGATCAGCGTGTAGACGCGAATCTG
>NZ_RCNZ01000024.1:0-2074 GCF_004307525.1 Pseudomonas sp. Sample_21
GCATGAACGTGTGTTTCGGCCAGGACTCGATCGTCGACCCGTGGTATCCGCTGGGTAACGGCAACATCCTGCGCGTGCTCGAAGCCGGTCTGCACATCTGCCACATGCTCGGTTATCGCAACCTGCAAAGTGCGCTGGATCTGGTCACCGACAACAGCGCCAAAGCCATGCACCTGGGCGAGCGCTACGGACTGGAACAGGGCCGCCCGGCGAACCTGCTGATTCTCTCGGCAGACAGTGATTACGAAGTGATCCGCAGCCAAGGCCTGCCGCTGTATTCGATTCGCGGCGGCAAGGTGTTGATGAAGCGGCAGATGCCGGTGGTGGAGTTCAGTTGAGATTGCGCTGGGGCTGATGGCCTCATCGCTGGCAAGCCAGGCTCCCACAGGTTTTGTGTTGAGCACATGATTGGGCCCTCATGCAAAACCTGTGGGAGCCTGGCTTGCCAGCGATGGCGTCGGCCGAATCAAGCGATCAACCGCGCCGTGCCAAACAATCTGACGCGCAGCAATTCCCCTTCCGAAACCTCAAGCAAAACCGGTGCGGCGCCACCCGGCATGACCACCCGCACCTCACCCTCCTCGACCCAACCCACCCGCCACGCTGCACACGCGACCGCACTGGCGCTGGTGCCGGATGACGCGGTTGGACCTTCGCCACGCTCGAATACCCGCGCAGCGATTTTCTGCGGCGACGCCAGCACGGCCCATTGCAGATTGACGCCCGCCGGGCAGGGATTACCGGCACCGTTGGGCATGGCATAGGCAATTGCCGTCAGCCTCTCGTTCAGCGGTGATTCACCCATCTGTTCGTTGCTCGGCAGAGCGGCCGCATCGCCGAGCAGCGTTACACAGTGCGGATTGCCGATACGGACGAATTGGCTGTGTGCCCAGTCAGGATTGAGTTGCGCCAAGGGCTGGACATGGCTGACGTCGCGATTATTGATTTGAACGCTCTCGACTGCCTGCGCCCCAACGGCTTGCGGGCCGAATCCGGGCTGGCCGAGGTCGAGCCAGAAACCGCGAACGCCTTCGACTTCGGCCGGAGTCACCGAGGTTGTTACCGGCTCACCTTTGTCATGATGGACACGCAACACTGCACCCTGATCCGGCAGCAAGCCTTGCTCGGTCAATGCCTGAGAAAAAATCGTCAGGCCGTTACCGCTGCGCTCGGCGAGGCTGCCGTCTGTGTTGACGATGAGTACATCGAACGGCGCAGCTGCCTGGAACGGGCCGATCAGCAGGCCGTCGCTGCGGTGGGGTTTACTGTTGGCCGGGCGTTGGCCTTCGGGCCAGTGACAGCACAAAGCGATGGCGGCCTCGCTCCATTGCTGCCTGGATACGGCGCACTCTGCGGCCCTCGCTGGCAAAGCGATTCCGGCTTCGCGCAAGGCTTGGGGCGAGACCACTCCGTAGATATTGCCGCGTGCGTCGTAGAACTTCGTCATGCCTTGTTCCCGTATTCCATGCTGGCGAAAATCCGACTGTAAACCGCAAACCAGTGTGGGAGCGAGCCTGCTCGCGAAGGCGGTGCGTCAGTCGACAATTCCATATTTGACCCACCGCTTTCGCGAGCAGGCTCGCTCCCACAGGGTAGGATGTTCACCGTTATGCCCCGAAAGGCCTGAGATCGAACCTCAACGCCGTCAGAATGTCACTCGGGATGCAGTTGTTTTTTTGCCAAGGATCGATATGACCAGCCTCAACCCCCAAGACACCTTCGTCCCCGGACGTCTGCAACAGATGTCCACGCGCGTTGCCTTTTTCATTGCCGGCCTCGGCATCGCCGCGTGGGCGCCGCTGGTGCCGTATGCCAAGGCGCGAGCCGGGCTGGATGAGGGCACGCTGGGATTACTGCTGCTGTGCCTGGGTGTCGGCTCGATTCTGGCGATGCCGCTGGCGGGGATTCTCGCCACGCGTTTTGGTTGCCGACGTGTGGCCACCGGCGGCACCTTGCTGATCTGCGCGGCGCTGCCGTTGCTGGCGACGGTGTCGTCGATCCCGGCGCTGATCGCCACGCTGTTCATGTTCGGTGCCGGCCTCGGCACGGTGGATTCGACGGTGAACCTGCAAGC